>JANYDZ010000654.1 GCA_025363375.1 Hyphomicrobiales bacterium | reverse complement strand
CGCCTTTGACGGGGCGCGGCGCTATCCTCCAGGCCATTGCGGCGGCAATGACGAAGAACGTCAGCGCGACGGCAAAGGGAGCCGTCGGACCCAGAATATACAGAAGGCCTCCCAGACCCGGCCCAACGATGGTCGCGGTCTGATTGATGGAACTGCTCCAGGCTGCCGCGGTTGAATATTCCTCGTCGGGAACAAGACTTGCCATCAGCGCCTGCCCCGCCGGGCTGGTGAAGGCGCGCGCCGAACCAATCGCGACAACCACGAGATAGATGGGCCAAGCAATGCGCTGGCTGGCGAGCGCCATGAGCGCCAGCGCGCCGACGACCATCAGCACATAAGTCCAGAAGACAATCTTTCGCCGGTCGAAATGATCGGCGGCGGCGCCGGTGAACAGCGACAACGGCACCGTCGGTAAAAAGGCGGCAAGGCCAATCAGGCCGAGGGCGAGCGGGTCGTTGGTGATGTCATAGACCAGCCAGGCGAGAGCCACAGTCTGGATATTCACGCCGAGGCCCCACAACAAACGCCCGATCACATACAGGCGAAAATCACGAAAGCGGAAAATCGCGAGGCCGCCGGCGGCTTCAGCGGTCATCATGGCGAATCCAGAAAAAGGTCATGGGTCTGGTTAGCAGAAGCGCGCGCCCCGCAGAAACAGCAAATCAGCGGGAAACGCGCCGCTGCTCGACCTGATCGGCGAACTGGTCAGTTTGCTTGCCGATTTGCCGCCAACGCCATGCTCCATTACGCTGCCGCCCATTCATTCCTTTCGAGCGCGCCCCATGCAAATCGCCATTCGCCCCGTCCATCCGTGGTTTGGCGCGCGCGTCGACGGCGTGAAGGCGGGCTGACGGCGATATGGCGAAGCGGCTTTTCACCTGCCTGGCGGCCACAGCGCTCTTTTGCGGCGTCGCGGACGCGCAAGAGCCGGTCGCCGCGTTCTACAAAGGCAAGTCAATCAACCTCTACATCGGCAGCACCGTCGGCGGCGGCTATGACACTTACGCCCGCCTGCTGGCGCGGCACATTGTGAAATACATTCCCGGCAATCCCGCCATCGTCCCCTCCAACATGACGGGCGCGGGCGGCAATATCGTCGCGGCGCATATCTACAATATCGCGCCGAAGGACGGCACGGCCATCGCCATCGTGCTGCCGGGCACGGTGACGGAGCCGCTCTATTCCGGGCGCGAGAAACTCCGGCACGACCCGGAAAAACTGGCTTATCTGGGCAGCGCCAACAGCGAAGTGAATATGTGTTACGCGCGGGCCGACGCCGGGATATCGGCCGCGGACCTGTCAAAACGCGAGCTCATTATCGGAGCCAGCGCGGAAGGCGGCTCGTCGCGCGATCAGCCCGCCGTGCAGAACAATCTGCTCGGCCACAGGTTTCGCGTTGTCTCGGGCTATCCAGGATCGCGCGAAATCTTTCTCGCGATCGAGAAGAACGAAGTCGCCGGCGTCTGCGGCCTCGGCCTGCCCGCCGTGCGTCAGCAACGCGCGGACTGGCTTGAAAAAGGCTTTCTTAAAATCCTGACGCAGGACAACGCGCGCGGCGATCCCAAAATCGACGCGCCGCGCACGGTCGACCTCGCGAAGTCGCCGGAAGACCGCGCGGTCATGGAGCTCATTTACAGTCAGCAGGATTTTGGCCGCCCCTTTATCATGGCGCCGCAAACGCCGCCCGAACGCCTCGCCGCCCTGCGCAAGGCCTTTACGCTGGCGCTCGCCGACAAGGACTTGCTGGCGGAGGCCGAAAAACTGAAAATCGACGTCAATTCTGTTCCGGGCGAGGATTTGCAGGCGCTCGTGACAAAGATTTACGCGACGCCGCCGGCCCTGGTGGAGCGCGCCCGGGCGGCGCTCGTCTACAAGCCGCCGGGCTGAACGACGCGAACGGGAGCAAGAGATGACGGCGCTCTTCGCCGGCGCCGGCCCGCGTTCCAGATCCTTCCCGCTGGACGTTTGCGCTGCGAAAAACTTCTGGACCGGGAGCCAAGATTTTTGCTGCGCGGGATTTGACGACTTCCAGAGCGAATTGAAGCGCGCGCGCGCCGCGCGTATCTGATAGGCTCGCCCTTGACGCGCGCGGCACTGGTTGCGTGAAGGGCGACAGGGGGAAACGATGACAAAAACATCCGCATGGCTTGGCGCGCTCGTTTTCGCCGCGGCCGGCATCGCATTTACAGGAGTTGCAATGGCGCAGACAACCAACACGAACGCGGCTGTTGTCGCCGACCTCGCTCCCACCGGGAAAATCCGCGCGGCGATCAATCTCGGCAATGTCGTGCTCGCCCAGAAGAACGCGGCGACCGGCGCGCTGGGCGGCGTCTCCGTCGATATCGCGCGCGAACTCGCGCGGCGCCTCGGCAAGGAGGTCGAGCTCATCGAGTACAACGCCGCGGGCCTCGTCACGGACGTGGTGAAGGACGGCGTTTGGGACATTTGCTTTCTCGCGATCGATCCCGTCCGCGGCGCCGGCATCGATTTTTCCGCGCCCTACGTGCTGATCGAGGGCGGCTATATCGTGCCAAAGCAGTCCACGATCACGAAAGTCGAGGATGTCGACAAGCCCGGCACGCGCATCGCCGTCGGCCGCGCCAGCGCCTACGACCTCTATCTCACCCGCGCCATCAAAAACGCCACGTTGCTCCGCGCGGAAAGTTCTCCCGGCGCCATCGAATTGTTCGTCAGGAACAAGCTCGAAGTCGCCGCCGGCGTCATGCAGCCGCTGGTCAGCTACGCCGCGACAAATCCCGATGTCCGCGTGGTCAACGGCCGCTTCATGGTGATCGAACAGGCCTTGGGCACGCACAAGGGGCGCGCCGCCGGCGCCGCCTATCTGCGAGGGATGATCGAAGAGCTGAAAGCCTCCGGCTTCATCGCGGCTTCGTTGAAGGCCAGCAACCAGCCGGACGCGGCGGTCGCGCCGCCGGCCAAATAGGCGGGACCGGATGACGCTCATCATCGACAACAACATCGTCGAGCGCGTTCTCAGCATGGAGACGACGATCGAGGCGCTGGAGCAATCCTACCTGGCGTTGGCGCGGCGCGAGGCGGTCTGCCGCCCGCGCATCGATATCCGCATTCCCACGAAAGACCCCGCGAAGAACTATCAATGGGGCACGATGGAGGGAGGCTCGACCGACGGCTATTTCGCCATCCGCATGAAGTCGGACGTCATTTACGAAGACTCCCGCGGCGGCGTCGTCACGCAGGAAAAGTACTGCGTGAAACCCGGGCTGTTCTGCGGACTGATTTTTCTCACGTCGACGGAAACCGGCGAACCGCTGGCGTTTATCAACGACGGCCATCTCCAGCACATGCGCGTCGGCGGCGATGGCGGCATCGGCGTGAAATACATGGCGCGCAAGGACGCCGAAGTCGTCGGCATGCTTGGCTCCGGCGGCATGGCGCGCACGCATATGCAGGCGTTTACGCGGGTGCGCGACATCAGGAAGCTGCAAGTGTACAGCCCCACGCGCGCCAATTGCGAGGCCTTCGGCGCGGAGATGGCGGCGAAGTACAATATCGAGGTCGAAGTTTGCGACGCGCCCGAAAAGATCTATCGCGGCGCGCATATCGTGGCGGGCTTGACGGATTCCGCGGTGCCCGTGCTCGACGGCGCGCTGCTGGAGCGGGGAGCGCATATCGTCAACATCGGCGGCAGCGGCGTGCCTGACGCGGCCAGCATGGCGCGCGTCGACGCGTATCTGCGGTTCGGCGACGCGCCCGCGCCCACAGGACACGACAATTTTCCGAACGACGCCGAGCACATCGGCTGGGAAGCGCGGCCCAATCAGCCGAAATTCGGCGATGGACGCAAGGGCGCGAAGGGCCATGGCGTGATGCTGCCTGAAAAACGCGTCACGTTGGCGGGTCTTGTCTCGGGCGAGGCGAAGGGCCGCGTGTCCGACGATCAGATCACCTGGTCCGAACGCGGCAATCTGCAAGGCGCGCAATTCTACGCTGTTGCGGGACGCGTCTATGAAGCCGCAAAAGCGCTGAAATTGGGGCGCGAAATACCCACGGAATGGTTTTTACAGGATATCCGCAACTAAATATCTTTATCGCGTTTCTCCACAGCGGCTCTTTGACCCGGCTTTCAGGCGAAGGCTAGATGCCGCGACGCGGCGCCCGGAACGGGCCCGATTCGGAGGCGTGATGAAATCGGTCAATCAGCGTATTGCGGAAGAGCTTAATGTGCGCGTCGAGCAGGTGGCGGCGACCGTCGAATTGATCGACGGCGGCGCGACGGTGCCGTTCATCGCGCGCTATCGCAAGGAGGTCACGGGCCAGCTCGACGACATTCAATTGCGCGCGCTCGACGAGCGCCTGCGTTATCTGCGCGATCTCGACGAGCGCCGCAAATCCATCCTTGATTCCATCCAGGAGCAGGGCAAGCTCGACGCCGCGCTGGAAAGGCGGATTTACGACGCGGACACCAAAGCGCGGCTCGAGGACATTTATTTGCCGTTCAAGCCCAAACGCCGCACCAGGGCGCAGATCGCGGTTGAAGCGGGGCTTTTGCCGCTGGCGGACCTGTTGTTCGGCGATCCCAAACGCGATCCGCAAACCGAGGCCGCGGCCTTTGTGAGCGAAGACAAGGGGATCAAAACGCCGCAAGAGGCGCTCGAGGGCGCGCGCGCCATTCTGGCGGAGCGTTTTTCCGAAATCGCCGAACTCGTCGGCGCGCTGCGCGAAGAATACTGGACGCGCGGAAACATGATTTCCAAAGCGCGCGACGGCAGGCAGGCCGAAGGCGCGAAGTTCGAGGATTATTTCGATCTCACGCAGCCCTTCGCCAAGCTGAAGGGCCATCGCGTGCTCGCGTTGTTTCGCGGCGAAAAGGAAGAGTTTCTCGACCTCAAACTGGAAGCCGAGCCCGATGGCGCCAGCAAACCGGGCGCGCCCGGCGCCTATGAGCGCAAGATCGCGTTTCACGTCGGCGTCGGGGATCAGGGCCGCCCCGCCGACCGCTGGCTGATGGATTGCGTGCGCTGGGCCTGGCGCACGCGTTTGCAAACGCAGCTCGCCGTCGATTTGCGCTTGCGCCTGTGGAACATGGCGGAAGAAGAAGCGGTGAAGGTTTTCGCCGGCAATCTGCGCGATCTGCTGCTGGCGGCGCCCGCCGGCGCGCGCGCCACGCTCGGACTTGATCCCGGCTTTCGCACGGGCGTGAAGGTCGCTGTCGTCGACCGCACAGGCAAGGTCGTCGCCACAAGCGTTGTCCATCCGCATGAGCCGCAAAAGCGCTGGGATGAATCGCTCGCCGAACTGGCGAAACTTTGCCGCGCGCACAAGGTGGAACTCATCGCCATCGGCAACGGCACGGCCTCGCGCGAGACCGACAAACTCGCGGCCGACCTCATCGGCAAGAACCCGGAAATCAAAATGACGAAGGTCATGGTGTCGGAAGCCGGCGCGTCCGTCTATTCGGCGTCCGAATTCGCGTCGAAGGAATTGCCCGACATGGACGTGTCCCTGCGCGGCGCCGTGTCGATCGCGCGGCGCCTGCAAGACCCGCTGGCGGAGCTCGTGAAGATCGATCCGAAATCCATCGGCGTCGGCCAGTACCAGCACGATCTCGCCGAAGGAAAGCTTTCGCGCTCGCTCGACGCGGTGGTCGAGGATTGCGTGAACGCCGTCGGCGTCGACGTGAACACCGCTTCGGCTCCTTTGCTGGCGCGCGTGTCGGGCGTCGGCGAAGGGCTTGCGCAGCAGATCGTTTTGCACCGCGACGCAAACGGCCCGTTCAAGAGGCGGGCGGAGCTGAAGGAGGTGCCGCGCCTGGGACCGAAGGCCTTCGAGCTTTGCGCGGGCTTTTTGCGCATTCCCGGTGGCGAGGATCCGCTGGATTCCTCGGGCGTGCATCCGGAAGCCTATCCCGTCGTGCGGAAAATTCTCGAAGCCGCGAAGAGCGACATCAAGGCGGTGATCGGCAACGCCGGCGCGCTGCGCGGCTTGCAGCCAAAACAGTTCACCGATGAAAAATTCGGCGTTCCCACGGTCGCTGACATTCTGAAAGAGCTTGAGAAACCCGGCCGCGATCCGCGTCCCGCGTTCAAGACCGCCGAGTTCAAGGAGGGCGTCGAGACGCTCAACGATCTGCGCGAGGGCATGATCCTTGAAGGCGTCGTCACCAATGTCGCGGCTTTCGGCGCTTTCGTCGACATCGGCGTGCATCAGGATGGATTGGTTCACGTCTCCGCGCTGTCGAACGCCTTTGTGAAGGACCCGCGCGAAGTCGTGAAGCCAGGCATGATCGTCAAAGTGAAAGTGCTGGAAATCGACAAGGCGAGGAAGCGCGTCGCTTTGTCCATGCGCATGTCGGACGAGCCCGGCAAACAGCAGCGCGGCAATGAAGCCCGCCCCGCGCGCGGCGCCCAGGAACGCTTCATGCGCGCGCCGGAACCCGCGAAAGCAGCGGGCGGCGGCGCCTTCGCGGACGCTTTGAAGCGCGCGCAACAGAATGGCGCGGCGCGCGGAAAGTAGGCGCTGCGGCGAAGCGGAAAACAAAGCGCTTTTTTGGCGGCATCGCCTAACCTGTAAAGTCCAGCACGGCGCGCGCCAACTCCAGCGGCTTGTCGAGCTCGACGAGGTGGCCGGCGCCGGCGACGATTTCAACCCGCGACCGGCCGGCTATGTTCTTTGCGATGTCATCGGCATAGGAACGCGGAAAGACCCGGTCTTGCGCGCCACGCACGATCAACGTCGGCTGCTGGATGAGCGGCAGGCGCTTCTCAAGCCTCGTTGCGGCCAGCGGCCAGAGCAGGCGCGCGGCGGCCTCGCTGGCGCGGGATTGTTCGATCTCCCATTCGCCGGAGTGAATGTCGTCGGGCGGTTGCTTCAGCGCGCGATAATTGTCGGGATCGGCGCAGAACAACGCCGCGTATTCATCGGCGCGCCGGGCGAAAATGTCGGTCGGCGGCTCGTCTTGCCGATAGAGACCCAGAGGCGCGACGAGGACCAGACGGCGCACGCCTTGCGGCCACAGCGCGGCGACTTCCGCCGCGAGCCCGCCGCCGACGCTGGAGCCCACGAGATCGCAGCCTTCAAGTCCCGCGGCGACAAAAATACGGCGCGCGGCGACGATCCAGTCAAGGTGTGAATCCAGATCAAGCTGCGCGCGTCCGCCGCCGGGAAAGCCGGGCAACGAGGGCGCGATCACCGTGCGATGTTCGGCGAGGAGGTCGAGAAAGGGAATCCAGCGCGGCAGGCCGCCGTAGCCCGCGAAGAAGCCTATTTTCGGCCCACGGCCTTTCGTCCACACGCGTATCGCGTGGCCGTCGAGATCGAGGGTTGTCGCAACGGGATCGTTCACGCGGCGGCTCCGGGTTGAATTGATATTTGCACGGCCGTCATTGCGCCGCGGGCGCGAGCGGGCGCGCCGCCGCGCGGCGCGACGCGTCGAGCGGTTTGGGCCACCAGTGATCCTGATATTCGCCGAAGAGACCCTTCAGCTTCGGCATGACCTTTTCCGCAAACAGCTTTGTGTTGCGCATCGTCGCAGCCTTGCTCATGTCGCCGAAGTGCAGCAGCGGCATGAGCTGCCCGACGTGCAAGGTTTTGGCGACTTCGTGGATTTGTTCGACGACGTCGTCGGCGTCGCCAACGACGACATAGCCGAGATCGACAATCTCTTTCATCTGCGTAGCGCGCACGCGCTTTGAGCGGTCGGCGACGCGCGTCACCTGTCCTTCGAGCCCCGCGCGTTGCGTCGCCTCCGTCGTGTAGCCCGGAGGCCCCGCGTAGCGCGGATCAATATGCTGGCAGCGGCCATAAAAATATTCCGCGGGCGCGGTGTAGAGGTCCATCGCTTCGTCGCGGCTTTCGGCGACGCCGACGAATTGCAGGAAGCCGGCGCGGTACGGGTTCTTCTCCTTGCCGTGTTTTTCAACGACGTTCCAGAAGCCCTCCATCGTGCCTTGCGCGATCTTGTAGCCGCCGTAGGAGAGGTAGCAATAGACGTAGTCGTTCTGCACGCACCATTCCCATGTTTCGATGGAGCCGCCGCCGGGAATCCAGACGGGCGGGTGCGGCTTTTGAATGGGACGCGGCCAGACGTTGACGTGCGCCTGCTGGGTAAAGCGGCCGTTGAACGCGAAAGGCTTGTCCGCCGTCCACGCCTTCACGATGAGATCGTGCGCCTCGTGGTAGCGCTGGCGCAACTGGCTCGGGTTCGCGCTGTAGGCAAAGCACGTATCCATGGGGGTGCCCACGGGAAAGCCCGCGATGAGGCGCCCGCCCGAGACGCAATCGATCATGGCGAACTCTTCGGCGACGCGGGTCGGAGGATTGTAGAGGGCGATGGAATTGCCGAGCACGCAGATTTTCACGTCCTTCGTGCGCCGGGCCAGCGCCATGGCGACGAGGTTGGGCGACGGCATCAGGCCATAGGCGTTGGAATGATGTTCGTTGACGCAGATCGCGTCGAAGCCGAGTTCGGCGGCGTATTCGAGCTCGTCGAAATAATCGTTGTACATCTGGTGCGCGCGCTCGGGATTGAACAGCGCGGGATCGATATCGACCCAGACGGAGGAATTGTTTTGCCGGAAGTCGGCGGGCAGATCCATATAGGGCATCAAATGAAACCAGAGGAAATTCATCGCCGCCGCTCCGCGCCCCGGGAACGCCGGGGCTTTCAAGTCATGCCCGGACAGATAGAGTGGCGCGAGTGAAGGCGTCAAGCAATGCGCCGGGCGCATGACGGGTTAATGGAGGTTCAACATGACCTTTACCGGAAAAACGCCTTTGATGACCGGCGGCGCCGGCGTCATCGGGCTGGCGACGGACGCTACGTCGAGCCCGGCGAAGTCGCCGCGCTGGTTTGCTTTCTGGCGTCCGACGACGCGCGTATGATCACCGGGAGCACATACGCGATCGATGGCGGGATCATGCTGGGTCGACAAGGGAAGCGCGCCAGCGCGCAGGTCGTCCCTTGATGATATTGAATTCTCGTTAACCTTTCCCGGGGATCGATCGACTCTGACGCAGAGGAAGGCGAACATATCCGGCGATTTCACGACTTGTTAAAGCAATCTTGCAACAATCAGTTGCTCATGTCGGGGCGCGATCATATTATTTTGAGGATCGCAAGCTTGATTTGCCGCAAATTGGACTTGAGAGATCGTCGAGTGGAACTGTTAACGCCTAAATTGCGCCTGGCGCTGACCGTCGTTGGATTCGGCGTGCTCACGTCCATTGCGCCGGTGTCATTTGGATTTCTGCAATTGCGGGCGGTGCGGATTGGCGGCGACACGGCTCTCGGCGCTTTCACGGCGCGGCAGGAGGCGCGCGTCGCGGTCGATGGATTGACCGGACTGCTCACCGGCTTCGCGGCTGTGTCGCTTGACGTTGCCGGAGACGAGCGACGGCGCATTGTCGAGGCGGCGGATCTCGAATTTCGCCGCAGCCAGCGCGCCATCGACGCTCTGATTGCGGCGCCCGCCGCCAGCTTGCCGGCGGCCGCGCGCGAGAAATTGGCCTTCAGCTTTGAAACGATCGCGAGAAATTGGGAAACAGTCCTCGCGCAGCCTCAGTCCGGCACAAACCTGAATGTCCGATCCTTCCACGCCTTGCGCATTTACGAAGCGGCAAACGCCGCGCGGGATATCCTCCAAACGCATGAATCGTCGGTTGTGACAGACACGTCCGACGCCATGACGGATTCATTCGGGCGACTAGGCTTTGCAAGCACGATGCTGCTGCTGGTGATTTTACTTGGCGCGGGCGTCAGCGCCTGGTGCCTGTTCGCCATGTTCAGGTCGACGGAAAGAGCCCGGACCGCTGTTGTCGCGCTGCGGGACAGCGAACTCGAATTGAAAGCCAACAACGCCCGCTTCGAGGCGGCGATTGAAAACATGGCCCATGGTCTGTGCATGTTTGACAGCGACCGCAGGCTGGCGGTCAGCAACAGGCGTTACGCGACCCTCTACGGGGTCGATCCCGACAAACTGAAAGCCGGCATCGACGTCGAGACCGTTCTGAAACTGCGGCTCGAAGCCGGCAGCACGCCCAAGGATTCGGAAACCTACTATGCCGGGCGCATGCAGACCGCCGAAAAGAACACCTCGAGCAAGAGCGTGCATGAACTCACCGACGGCCGTTTCATCGCCGTCTCGCACGAGCCGCTGGCCGAGGGCGGCTGGGTCGCCACGCACGAGGACGTGACCGACAAAATGCTGGCGGAGTCGAAAATCTCCCACATGGCGCACCACGACGCGCTGACGGGCCTGTCCAACCGCGTGGTTCTTTCAAACTGGCTTGACGTAAAGCTGTCCGACGAATGGGACAACGAGAAATTCGCGGTGCTCGCGCTCGACCTCGATTTGTTCAAACGCGTCAACGACACGCTCGGGCACCAATACGGCGACATGCTGCTGTGCCAGGTCGCCAATCGGCTGCGCGAATGCACACGGGACACCGACCTCGTGGTCAGACTCGGAGGCGACGAGTTCGCCATCGTGCAGATGGCCGGCGACCAACCCGCCGCCGCCGCCGCGCTCGCGCAGCGCGTGATCGACACTTTGAACGATCCTTTCGATCTCGACGGACACCAGATTGTCATCGGCACGAGCATCGGCGTTTCCATCGCCGGGACGGATGGACGCAAATCCTATCAGCTCATCAAGAACGCCGACCTCGCGCTTTACCGGTCCAAGGCCGAAGGCCGCAACACATTCCGTTTCTTCGAAAGCTCCATGGACGCCAAGATGCAGGCGCGTCGTCTGCTGGAAGTCGATCTGCGCAAGGCCCTCGCCGACGACGAGCTTGAACTCGTCTATCAACCCATCATCAGCGTCGCCACGAGAAAGATCGCGGGATTTGAAGCGCTGTTGCGCTGGAATCATCCGACCCGCGGCCGTGTCGCGCCGGACGATTTCATCCCGCTCGCGGAGGAAATCGGCCTGATCAGCGCCATCGGCGAATGGGTCCTGCGGCAGGCCTGCGCGGAGGCGACAACCTGGCCCGCGCCTATCAAGGTGGCCGTCAATCTCTCGCCCGTGCAGTTCCATAGCCAGACCCTCTCGCACATGATCATTTCCACGCTCGCGGCGTCCGGCCTCGCGCCCTCGCGGCTCGAACTGGAAATCACGGAAGCCGTTCTGGTGCGCGATCCCGACGTCGTGACCGAGACCCTCAGGCAATTGCGCGCTACCGGCGTGCGCATCGCCATGGACGATTTCGGCACCGGCTATTCCTCGCTCAGCTATTTGCAGAAGTTTCCGTTCGACAAGATCAAGATCGACAAGGGGTTCATGCAGAAGACCTCCACCGACAAGGACGCGTTCGCGATCGTCAAGGCGGTTATTTCGCTGGGCAAGAGTCTGGGCATGACGATCACCGCCGAGGGCGTGGAAACCGACGAACAGTTCCGGCGGCTCGTCGCCGAGGAATGCACCGAGGTTCAGGGCTATCTTTTCAGCCCCGCCCGTCCCGCGACCGAAGCGCGGCGCCTGATCGCCAAATTCAGCGGACAGAACCTCAAGGCCGTGGCCTGACCCGACGCTTGCCAATCGCGGCGAAAGCTAGGATGAAACCTCGGGCGGCGCACCGCCGCCGCAAGAGGATTCAGCGCGCCGATGCCCGAAATATCCGCCTATGCGCCGCGCCACGCCGCGCGTTCAAAGTTCATCGACGTGCGCGGCCTGAAGTGCCATGTGCGCACATGGGGGCCGCCAGGCGCGCCGCCGGTCGTGTTGCTGCACGGATCGCGCGATTGCGGCGCGACGT
>JANYDZ010000644.1 GCA_025363375.1 Hyphomicrobiales bacterium | reverse complement strand
CGCGCAAATCAATTCACGCGGGGAAACAATCATGTTTGACGCAACCGACGTCGAAGTCGTCCCGTTGGGCGAGGCCTGCGGCGCCGAGATTCGCGGCGTTGATCTCCGCAAGGAAATCTCCGACGAAGTCGTCGCGAAAATCCAGCAGGCGTGGAACGAACATCTGGTACTGTGCGTGCGCGGGCAGGACCTGACGCAGGAGGATCAGTTGCGCTTCGCCGCGCGTTTTGGCCCGCTGGGCGCGCGCAAGCAGGCGCCAGCTCCGCTGCGCGATAAAACCGAGGGCGTATGGCAGCTCGACCCCAAAATTCTGCTGGTCTCCAACATCAAGGTGGACGGCATTCCCGTCGGCGCCTTCGGCGACGGCGACATGTGGCACCATATCGACTCCGGCTATTCGCAAAAGCCCTACAAATACACGTTCCTCTACGGAGTCGAATTGCCCGACGAGGGCGGCGACACGCTTTTCGCCAATATGTACAAAGCCTACGACGCGCTGCCGGAGGCGATGAAGCAAAAGCTCGCGGGCAGGAAGGCGCTGCACATTCACGAATACAAGCGCGCGGAAAAGGTCGATCTTTCCACCGACATCGGCAACATTCCGCACTGGTTCCATCCGGTGTTCATCACGCATCCCTACACTAGGAAGAAATCGCTGTTCGTGGACCGCCTGATGACCGCCCGCCTCGAAGGTTTTTCGAACGAGGAGAGCGATGAAATTCTGGCCCAACTCTACGATCACGCGGAGAAACCGGAGTTCGCCTACGCGCACAAATGGCAATTGGGCGATCTCATCATGTGGGACAACCTCGCCCTCATTCACGCGCGCAGCTGGTTCCCGCCGGAACAGCGCCGCCTGATGCGCCGCTGCACGGTGGAGGGAACGCCGGTGTTCGAAAACGCGGGAGAGGCGTGATGAGCGCGATTCTGCCGGCGTTTGAATCCTTCATCGCGGACCTGCGCGCCGTCTGGGCGCGCGAGAGCGGCCTGCCGCGCCGCATGGAACTTGCAACCGAGCGCCTTGGCGCGCTCGTGCGCGACCCCGCCTTGCAGAAACATACGGAAAGCTGGCCTTCGACGGAGGGCCACAAGAATCTCCTGCTGCACAGCGACGACGAGCACGGCTTCGTCGTCAACGCCGTCGTGCGCGTGCCCGGCCTCTTCGGCAGCGTGCACGATCACGCGCACGCCTACACCGCCTATGGCGTGTGCCACGGCGCGGAATATCTGGAGCGCTACGAGCGGCTCGACGATGGCAGCCGGGAGGGTTACGCGGACATCAAGCTTGTGAGTACGACCATCGGCACGGCGGGAGTCGTCGATCTCGTGCCGCCGTGGGCGATCCACGCGGAGCAGGGCGGCGACCGGCGCTCCTGCGCGATCATCATCCGCAGCGAGCGGCTTGTGGGCAAGGTGCTGCAAGGCAATTACGACGCCGCCGCGAAAACGGTCGCGCAGCGCTCGGGGCCGACGCAGGTGCCCTATGAGCTAAAGGTGTGAGAAGCCATCGGCCGTCGCCGCGCCTCACTGCTCTTTCATCAAGGGGCTCTCGAACAAAGCTTTCCACCGCGCGACATCGGCGCGGAAAAACGCCGCCAGTTCGCCCGGCGTTCCGTTGCGCAGGAGATAGCCGAGCGCGCTCAGGCGGGCGCGCAGCGCGGCGTCGCCCAGAATCGCGTTCACGTCGGCATTGACCTTCGCCACGATGTCCGCGCGCGTGCTTTTCGGCGCGACGACCGCGTACCAGGACGAAGGCTCGACGAGGTTGACGCCCTGTTCCTTGAACGTGGGAACATCCGGCAATTCCGACGCGCGCACGTCGCCCGACACGGCCAGCGGCCTGATGTCGCCGCCCTTGATGGCGCCCAGCACGCCGCCGATGGTGGCGAGCCAGAAGGACAGGCGCCCGGCGACCACGTCCGTCTGCATCTGGCCGAAATTGGAATAGGGCACATGCTCGGCGCGAATGCCCGTGAGTTCGGAAAACTGAACCGTGGCGAGATGGGCGCTGGAGGCCGGCCCGAGGCTGCCGTAGGTCAATTGCTTCGGCTTCGCCTTCGCGGCGCCGATCAGGTCGGCCACGGATTTGATCGGCGAATTCCTGCCGACCATCAAAATGTCCTGCGCCAGCGACACCATGACGATGGGCTCGAATTCATTCGGGCTCGGCGCGGTGTCCGGCGTGTTGGTGACGTTGGCGGTGAGCGATTGCCCGGCCATGTGCAGGGTGTAGCCGTCGGGCGCCGCGCGCGCCGCCGCCATGGCGCCGATATTGCCCGCGCCGCCGGGGCGGTTTTCGACAATAACGCCCTGACCCCATTTTTCGGCGAGCTTGTCGGCGAGAATGCGCGTGAGCGTGTCAATGGAGCCGCCGGCGCTGACGGCCACTATGATTTTGACCGGGCGGTCGGGCCAGGTTTGCGCCACGGCGGCGCGCGAGACGGCGGCGAGCGCCGCGGCGCAGGCGAGCGCGCGCGCGAATGTCTTGAATGCCGGCATCAGGCGTTCCCCGCTTGCAAGTGTTTTTTCAGCGCTTATTCCGCCGCGGCGGCCTGCGCGGGGCTCGCGCCGTTCGTCGGGCTGCGCAATCCGCGTTTGATCTCGTCGTCGATCTCCGCGAGCATGGGCAGCGAGATGATGAAAAATTTTCCACCCGTGACGGAGCCGATTTCCTTTACGTCGGCGCCATGGGGAATCCAGAGGTAGGTTCCCGCATCCGCTGTAATGCCGCCCTGCCACGTCCTGCCGTCGTAGGTGATCGAGCCTTCGACGAGGTAGAGAATCTCGGCGTCCCGCGCGACATGCGCGGGGATTTTGGCGCCGGCGGCCAGGCGCATGTGGCGCGCGCCGGAGCGTCGATCTCCGAACGATCCCAGATATTGATGTTCGAGCCCGGCGATCTCGCGGTCGGCGACCCAGCGGGCGGGGCCGGACTTCACCACGATGGGGCAGGAGAATTTCGGCTCGGGAAAGCGGATGGCCTCGCCCGTGAGATATTCATAACAGGCGGCGTGGCCGTCCTTGTTGATCTTGCGCCCATCCGAAAACACGCGGGTGTAAACGCCGTCGGCGAATGTGCCGCCGTTTTCGACGAGTTTCTTCCTGGCGTCGCGCAGATCGTCGTGGGTGAGATAGGGAATGCCGCTCGCGCCCTCAAATTGCAGGCCGAGGCCGGTGCTCGGCTGCGTCTGCATCTGCGGGCCGTAGGAAACACCCTCCGGGTAGAAGCCGACGTCTCCCGGCTTCAAAAAGCCGTCCTTGATTTCGCGCGGGCCTTCCAGCGCGTAACGAAACTGATCGAACGTGTGCTTGTGGCGCGGCGTGCCGTAGCCGACATCATACATGTTCCAGGAAAACTCCATGCCGCAGCCGGGCACGCCGGTGTCGAGCGGGAATTGTTTCACCTGCATGCGCCCCATGCGTCCGATGCCGGCCTCGATGAGTTTGACCTCGGCGATGCTCATGACGACGACGGGACCGGGCATGGAATTCCTCCGTTGTTTGATTGTGGCGCAAAGGTAATCATATCCGTGGACGATCCGCAATTGTTGTGGTCGCTTGTGTGGTCGCTTGCCTGCGACGAAGACACGGCGCCGCGATGGGGGCTCTTCCCTTCGTGCGTGAAACGGGTGAAGGTGGCGGGTAGCCCGCGACATCCGGACATCCCTTGCCTCACAAACTCCCCGCCTCCATCGATGAAACCCTGACACTCCTCGCCGGAGCCGATTATGTCGGCGACCGCTCGCTCGCGACCGTGCTGTTCCTGTCGCTGAAACTCGATCGCCCCCTGTTCCTTGAGGGCGAAGCCGGCGTCGGCAAGACCGAGATCGCCAAGGTTCTGGCGTCCACGCTGGGGCGCCGCCTCATTCGCCTGCAATGTTACGAAGGCCTCGACGTCGCCTCCGCTGTCTACGAGTGGAACTACGCGCAGCAGATGATGGCCATCCGCCTTTCGGAAGCCGCCGGCGAAAAAGACCGCGCGCGGCTGGAGCACGACGTTTTTTCCGAACGCTATCTCGTCAAGCGCCCGCTCCTGCAGGCGCTGGAACCGGCGACAGAGGGCCCGCCGGTGCTGTTGATCGACGAGCTCGACCGCACGGATGAAGCCTTCGAGGCCTACCTCCTCGAAGTGCTGTCGGATTTCCAGATCACCATCCCCGAGCTTGGCACGGTGAAGGCGGAGCATCCGCCCATCGTCGTCATCACCTCGAACCGCACGCGCGAGATTCACGACGCGCTGAAGCGGCGCTGCCTGTATCACTGGATCGATTATCCCGACGCCGAGCGCGAAATGAGGATCGTGCGCGCCAAGGCGCCGCGCGCGCCGGAAAATCTGACGCGGGAGCTTGTCGCCTTCGTGCAGAAGCTGCGCAAGGAGGATCTGTTCAAGTCGCCGGGCGTCGCCGAAACGCTCGATTGGGCGAGCGCGCTCGTGGAGCTCGACGCCGTCGCGCTTGATCCCTCGCAAGTCTCCGACACGCTGGGCGTTCTGCTCAAGTATCAGGACGACATCGCGCGGATGCAGGGGGCGAAGGCGCGGGAGCTGGTCGAGCAGGTGCGGGCGGAACTGGCGGCGGTCTGAGCTTTGGAGGTGCGCCCATGTCCGACGCCGACGACGCCGCATCCCCTCTCGTCGAGGGCCGCGCCTGCGGCGCGTGCCATTTGTGCTGCAAGGTGTTTCCGATTCCCGAGACCGGAAAGAAAGACGACGACTGGTGCCCGCATCTCGATCCCGCCGCCGGCTGCTCCATTCACGACGACCGCCCGAAACCCTGCCGCGAATTTTTCTGCACCTGGCGTTACGATCCCTCGCTCGGCGATGAATGGAAGCCGTGCAACGCGGGCTTCGTGCTGCACGATCCGCCGCCGTTCGAGTTGCTCATCACCGAGGACGTCGATAAGCCCGACGCGTGGCGGCGCGAGCCCTTCGAGGCCGAGTTCCGCCGCTGGGCGCGCGACATCGCCAGCCGGCAGCGTTTTGTGGGCGTGCGGCGCGGCGCGCGCACGACGCTGCTTTTGAAGGACCGCGAGGTTGACCTGGAATGAACGATATTGCGCCGCCGCCGCCGGGCACCGGCAAACTCGCCGAAAACATCGTCTACTTCGCGCGCGTGCTGCGCGACGCGGGCTTGCCGGTCGGCCCCGGCGCGGTGCTCGACGCCGTGCGCGCCGTTGAAGCCGCCGCCATCGGCGCCCGCGGGGATTTTCGCGCGGCCTTGCACGCGGTCTTCGTGAAAAAACACGAGCATACAATCATTTTCGATCAGGCTTTCGCGATTTTCTGGCGTCGGCGCGGCTTGCTCG
>JANYDZ010000589.1 GCA_025363375.1 Hyphomicrobiales bacterium | reverse complement strand
GGCAGAGATCACAACCTTGCGGTAGGCGACAAAGTCTTCAAACAAGGCGTGCTGGACTTTCTGACCCGTCAGAACTGAGGGGTTCGGCGGGGTTGTCAAGTGTGGTATAGACGCGACTGCGGTCGGGAGCGATGCGTATGGCCCAGGTTCAATATGTCGATTTCAGCAAGAATGCCCCGATCTTCGCGCGGATTCGCGGCGAGGCGGAGGACACGATGCGGCGCGAGCCCGAACTCGCCGGCTTCATCATGGCGACAGTGCTCAACCATGAAACGCTCGAAAGCGCCATTGTACACCGCGTCGCCGCGCGGCTGGACCATCAGGATGTGCCGGGCGATCTTCTCCGCCATTCCTACCTGGAGGCGATCGGACGCGACGCGGCCATCGGCGAGGCGTTCTGCGCCGATATCATCGCTTTCGCCGACCGCGATCCCTCCTGCTTGCGGCTGATTGAGCCGCTGCTGTATTTCAAGGGGTTTCATGCCATTCAGGCGCACCGCCTCGCCCACGCCATGTGGAAGGGGGGCCGCAAGGATCTCGCCCTGTGGATTCAGAGCCGCGCCTCGGAAGTGTTCCAGACGGACATCCATCCCGCCGCGAAGATCGGCAAGGGAATATTCCTCGACCACGCCACCGGTCTGGTCGTCGGCTCGACAGCCGTCATCGAGGACGACGTCTCGATGCTGCACGACGTGACCCTGGGCGGCACTGGCAAGGAGGTCGGCGACCGGCATCCGAAAATCCGCCATGGCGTGTTGATCGGAGCGGGCGCGAAGATTCTGGGCAATATCGAGGTTGGCCATTGCGCGCGCGTCGCCTCGGGCTCGGTTGTTCTGTCGTCGGTGCCGCACAACAAGACAGTGGTGGGCGTGCCGGCGAAAGTCGTCGGCGAAGCTGGCTGCGCGGAACCGGCGCGCAGCATGGACCAGATTCTCGCCGACAAGATCGAGCCCTAGGCGCGCCGGGGCCGCCTTGCGGCGCGCGGCCTTTTCTGGCAAGCCACGCCGACTTTGGAAACAGCGCGGGGCCCGCCTTGATCGACAAAATCGAATTGCGCAAATTGCAGGCCTTTGTGCGTCACGCTTTCGGCAATGACGATCTGCGCATCGCTCTCGATGCGAAGAACACCGACGCGGCGGGCGTGCATCTGGCCGAGCGCAAGATCGCCACGATCATTGTCGACGACGAGGACGGCGACCGTTCTTTCGCCTTTGAAATGAAGGTGCCCGTGGGCCGCGAAGTGTTGCAGGAATATCTGCGCCGGCTGTTCGAGACCGATACGCTGAAGGTCGTCGCGCGCGCGCGCAAGGCCGATTCCGTCGAACTCAACAATGGCGACGATTTCCTCGGCATCATCTCCGCCGACGACGCCAAATTGAGTTCCTACACGCTGCAGATCGCGATCCTCGATTTCGACATCGAGGATTTCTAGGGATCGTTTTCGCGCGTTTTTATTGCGCCACGACGCCGATCTTTGCCGGCGCGCCCGCGACCCCCCGCCCACATCCATTTCGCACAGGATGGTGTTTCCCGGGCCCTGGGAGGCCGCTGGAGGGCATTGGCAATATTTCCGCTATACCCCTGGCGGAAAGGAATATATCCTCTGTACGGCCTGCTGTAGCGGTTTAAAGGCCATACGGCTGTTCTATGGGGTTTGGCACAGGTTTGGAGGGGCGAAGGGCGGCTGAAAACTCCGGCTTCGCTCAAGCCTGTTGCAGCAAAAACTTTCCCGACGTGTTTTACCGCGTCAATTGATTCAATCCCGCGTCACGCCAGCGACCCGCCGCGTAAAATCAACCGCTTGCCAGGCAATCTTTAAAAACCGCCACAATTCAATCTTCGATTTTCGGCAATTGGGACGCGTCCTGCAAACAAGCAGTGAACGGCGTTGGCAAACGCCGGTTTCCTCGAACCCGTGTTTGTGCGAGCGTCCGACCGCCTGCTTGAACGCGGAGCACCCGCAACCGGAGACGCGAACCGCCGGACGACGCTTCCCCCCAGCCGATTGTCCGGCGGCCGCGTGTTTCCGAAGCCTGGAGCCCCGATCCATCCCCCGGATCGGGGCTTCTGCTTTTGCGGCGTTCATCCAACGTCGAGCGGTTCGGTTCCCCTGGCCTTGCCGTCCGCCGCAAGCGTGATCTTCTCGATACGCGACTCGGCGCTTTTCAGCAGCGTCTCGCAATGTTTCTTCAGCGCCTCGCCGCGCGCGTAAAGCTTGATGGAATCCTCAAGCGGCGCCTGACCCTTTTCGAGCTGATCGACGATCTTTTCGAGTTCGGCGAGGGCCGTCTCGAAATTGAGCGAGGCGGGTTCGGCGGGTTTGTCGGTCATCGGCGCGGCCTGTTTCAATGATTTTCAAAACCCTACTGGGGCCGGCGCGGACAGCGTGTCAATCCGGCTTGATGTCGTTCTCGCGCACCACAGCGCCCCAGATGTTCATCTGCTCCGCGAAGAATTTGCGGAATTCTTCGGGGCCCTGGCGCAGCAAGGTGATCTGCTGGGTTTCGGTCATCACTTTGGTCACATTGGCGTCGTGGAGGGTCGCGTCGAGCTCCTTGAGGAAGCGTTCCTGGATGGGTTTTGGCGTGCCCGCCGGCGCGAACACGCCCCACCAGGCCAGCGCCTCGAAATCCGGAAAACCGGCTTCCTTCGCCGTTTGCGTGCCGGCGAGATTGGACAGGCGGACCGGGCCGGTCTGCAACAACGGGCGCAACGCGCCGGCCTCGATCTGCGCCGCGAGCAGGGCGGCCGAGCCGATGATGAGGTCGATATGCCCGCCCACCGCGTCGGTGATGGCCGGCCCGCCGCCGCGATAGGGCACATGCCGCGCCGTGAAAGCCGCCTTCTTGCCGAGCAGAACCATGGAGAGATGGCCGAGGCTGCCATTGCCGACCGTGCCAAAATTCACCGTGTCGGGCCGCGCCTTCGCGTCCTTGACCACATCGGCGAAGGTCTTGTAGGGGCGCGAGGGATGGCAGGCCAGCACCATGGGCGCCGTGCCAATGAGCATGACCGGTTCAAGGTCCTTCTTCGCGTCGAAAGGCAATGGCAGAAGGCTCGGCAGCACCGCGTGGGAATCGAACACATAAAGCCAGTTGAGCCCGTCGGGCTGGGATTTCGCGACCATGGCGGCCCCGGTCGCGCCGCCCGCGCCGGCGCGGTTTTCCACGATGACCGTCGTGCCAAGCCGTTGCTGCAGGCCCGGATTGGTCAATCGCGCGATGGCGTCGACCGAACCGCCCGGCGCGAAGGGAACCGTCAGCTTGATGGTCTGCCCGTTTGGCCAGCCGGGCGTTTGCGCGCGGGCGGCAAAAGGCAGCGCGAGGGCGCCGGCGAGGAGCGTGCGGCGGCTGGCGTTTGACATGAGCGTTCCCCGTGTTGACAACTTGCGACTTAACCTTTTCCCGCCGCCATGTGCAATGCGACCGGGCTGCGGAAGTTCGACGAGGAATTCCACGCGATCCCGCCATTCGTGAGATGAAAGTCGGGAATCCGCTCCAGAAAGCGCCGCATGGCGGTTTGCGTCGCCAGCCGCGCCATCTGGCTGCCAAGGCAGAAATGTTTGCCCGCGCCGAAGCCAAGATGGCCCTGCGGGCGCCGTTCGATGTCGTAAACGTCCGGGTTGGGAAATTTGCGGCGATCGCGATTGCCGGAGCCATAGGCGAGCGCAACCTTGTCGCCCTTGCGCATGACCTTTGCGTGCAGTTCGACATCCCGCGCAAGAACGCGCTTGAAGCGCTGCGCGGAGGTGTTGAAGCGCAGGGATTCCTCGATGGCCGGCGCCAGCATCGCGGCGTCGGCGACAACGGCGCGGCGCGCGTCGGGAAAATCATGCAGGTTGAGCGCGAAAACGCTCATGAAGCTCGACAGCGATTCAACGCCCGCCATGACAAACGTCGCCGTCGTCATGACAATTTCGCGTTCGGTCAGGCGGTCGCCGTCGATCTCGGCTTCGGCGAGATGGTTGATGAGATCGTCGGTCGGGGTCTTGCGGCGTTCGGCGACTTCGGCGGCCAGGAAGTCCGCGAGCGATTTGAACGCGTCGATATGTTCCCGCGTCCGGCCTTTCGCTTTCTTGTCGGTGGAGACCGCGAGGATCACCTTGCGGCGGATGTCGTTGTGATCGCGCGCCGGCAGGCCCATCAGCCGAAACAACAGCCCGACGGTGATCCGACTGGAAAAATCCTCGACAAATTCGAAGTGCTTTTTCGCCAGCAGGGCGTCGAGCGCGCGGTCGGCGAGTTCCAGCGTTGGCGCGACAAGCTGTTCCACGCTCTTGCGCGAGAAAGCCTTCATGCTGAGCGCGCGCAACCGGTCATGGCGCGGCGGATCGGTGGTGCCGAGCGTCGCGCCGGCCCGGCCGGGCAATTCATCGATGAGATTGCCGCCGGTTGAAGAAAAGCTTTCCCAATCCTGCGCCGCGCGGGAAATGTCGTCGTAGCGCGAGAGAATCCACAATTGCGCGCTGTCGCTCCAGTAACAGGGGTATTCCTCGCGCAGACGCGCGTAAGCGGGGAATGGATCCGCGTCGATTGCGGGGGAGTAGAGGTCGAAAGGTTCCATGGTCGCCTCGTCGCGCGGCGCTCCCGTTCCAGCCAGGGGACGCCGCGCCAGCTTGTGGCAGATCGCCGCCGCCCCGCCAACCCGCGCGGCGCTTGCGCCTTCGCGGTCGCGCGCTTGTTGCGAGCGCGCGATCCATGATCTAATCGGCGCCGACCGCGCGGGGTTCTCAAGCGGGCGCGGCGCGCGGACGGAGGCGAACATGCACGGATTCTTGCGCGGGGTTGCGCGCGTTTCGGCTCTGTGCCTCGCCGCCGTCGCCGGCGCCGCCGCGGCCGATCCCATCGCCGATTTCTACGCCGGCAAAACCGTAACCATCGTCATTGGGTCGGAGGTCGGCGGAACCTATGATTTTTACGGCCGCACCATCGCGCGCCATCTGGGCAGACATTTGCCGGGCGAGCCAAAGGTGATCGCGCAGAATGTCGCCGGCGCCGGCAGCTACCTGGCGGCCCGGCGCGTCGTTTCGCTCACGGCGCAGGATGGGACGAGCGTGGGTTCGCTCGGATCGGCGCTGCCATATCAGCCGCTGCTGGATCCCAATTCGCCGCCGCTCGATGTGACGCGCATCAACTGGCTGCCCTCGATCGCTTCCTACAACATGTTCATGCTCGTGCGCTCGGACACGCCGGTGAAAAACTGGCGCGACCTGCGCGAGCGCGTCACCGTGCAGGCGACGATCGCGCCGGGTCAGGCCAATTCGCTCATCGTCGCCGCCGTCAACGACGCGCTTGGCGCCAGGATCAAGGGCATCGCAGGCCACAAGAGCCTCAACGACGCCATGCTCGCGCTCGAGCGCGGCGAGATCGACGGCTATCCCGCCATGCCGGTCGACGCGATGAAACGCCTTTACGGCAAGGAGTACGAAGCGGGACGGCTGCGCCTGCTGCTGCAATTCGGCGCCGCGCCGCTGCCGGAATTTCCCGACGTGCCGTGGGCGCTCGATCAGGCGAGCGCGCCCGAAGACCGCATGCTGCTCGATCTGACGACGGCTTTCCTGAAGTCCGGCTACGTCTACATGATGGGGCCGGACGTGCCCCCGGCGCGCGTCGAAGCGATGCGCAAGGCCTTCATGGAGACCTACGCCGATCCCGAGTTCATCGCCGACGCGCGAAGGCAGACGCTCACCGTCGCTCCGATCGAGGCGGAAGCGGTGACAAAAATTTTCGCCGCCGCCTACGCCGTTCCCGCCGGCGTCGTCGCCCGCGTGCGCCGCCTCTATCAACAGGCGCAGCAATGAGCGCGCGGCGGCGACGCGCCGCGCCCGCAAGCCTCACATATTGGGATAATTCGGGCCGCCCGCGCCCTCCGGACACGTCCATTCGATGTTCTGCGCGGGGTCCTTGATGTCGCAGGTTTTGCAATGCACGCAATTCTGCGCGTTGACGACGAATTTCGGGCCGGTCTTTTTCTCCTCGTCGTCGTAGGCGATTTCATAGACGCCCGCCGGGCAATAAAGCCGCGCGGGCTCGCCGAATTCGGGAAGGTTTTTCGCCACCGGAATCGACGCGTCCTTCAGGCGCAGATGCACCGGCTGGTCTTCCTCGTGATTGGTGTTGGAAATGAACACCGAGGAGAGCTTATCGAAGGAGATTTTGCCGTCGGGCTTGGGGTAGACGATGGGTTTGACCTGCGAAAGCGGCTTCAATGTCAAGTGATCGGGCTTGCCGTGTTGCAGCGTGCCAAAGGGCGACAGCCGAAGAATCTGATGGCACCACATGTCGAGGCCGCCAAGAGCGATGCCCAGATATGTCCCGAACTTCGACCACAACGGCTTGACGTTGCGCACCGCGCGCAGATCGCGGCCGATGTCGCCGTCGCGCCAGCCCTCCTCGTAATCCGTCATCACGTCGCCGGCCCGTTTGGCCGTCAGCGCCGCGGCGACGCTTTCCGCCGCGAGCATCCCCGACAACACCGCGTTGTGCGAACCTTTTATGCGCGGCAGGTTCACAAAACCCGCCGCGCAGCCGATCAGCGCGCCGCCGGGAAACACCAGTTTTGGCACGCTCTGCCAGCCGCCTTCGGTGATGGCGCGCGCGCCATAGGCGACGCGCTTGCCGCCCTCGAAGGTCGGCGCGATCATCGGATGGGTCTTGAAGCGCTGGAACTCGTCGAAGGGCGACAGCGTGGGGTTCGTGTAATTGAGATGCACGACAAAGCCGACGACGGCCTGATGATTTTCGATGTGATAGAGAAACGAGCCGCCGCCGGTGGAATTATCCAGCGGCCAGCCGAAGGAATGCTGCACAAGGCCCTGTTGGTGCCGGGCGGGATCGAGTTGCCAAAGTTCTTTCAGGCCGATGCCAAATTTTTGCGGCTGGCGGCCTGCGCCAAGATTGTATTTCGCGATCAGCGATTTCGACAGCGAGCCGCGCGCGCCTTCGCCAAACAAAGTGTACTTGCCGCGCAATTCCATGCCGCGCGTAAAACCGCCTTTGGGTTTGCCGTCGCGGCCGACGCCCATGTCGCCGGTGGCGATTCCCACAACTTCGCTCTTCTCGCCGTAAAGGACTTCCGTCGCCGCAAAGCCCGGATAGATTTCGACGCCCAGCGCTTCGGCCCGTGCGGCCAGCCAGCGGCAGACGTTGCCGAGGGAGCCGACGAAATTGCCGTGATTGTTCATCAGCTTCGGCATGAGGAAATTCGGCAGGCGCAGCCCGCCCGAGGGACCGAGCAAGTAGAAACGGTCTTCGCTGACCTGCGTCGAGAGGGGACGCGCCGGGTCTTCGCGCCAGTCCGGCAGCAGCCGGTCGAGGCCGATCGGATCGATCACCGCGCCCGACAGGATATGCGCGCCGACTTCCGAGCCTTTCTCGACGACGACGATGGTCGTTTCCGGCGCGAGCTGTTTCAGCCGGATCGCCGCCGCCAGCCCGGCGGGGCCGGCGCCTACGATGACGACGTCGAATTCCATGGCTTCGCGTTCAGGAAGGTCCATATCGGCCATTTGCGGCTCCGAATGAGGCAAGGTCGGTGGAATTCCTAAACCGTCCCGGCTCGCGCGCCAATGCGGCTTATGGGGCAGATACCAAGCCTGGGCCAAGCCGGGGCCAGGCCGGGGCTCGAAATTTCCGGCCATTGCCGCTATCCTGCCCGCATGTTCCACGCCCCGCCCCCAGCCGACAGCCTGTCCGTCGACGAACTCGCGCGGATCATGCGCTGGTACGTCGAGATGGGCGTCGATATTGTCGTGGACGGCGAGGCGCACGACCGTTTCGCCGATTGCGCGGCGGAACTCGCCAGGCGCGCGGCCGCCGCCAGGCCGTCGCCGCCCGAGCCCCTCCAGAGCGTCGCGCCTGTGGCGGGCGCGGGCCGTGCGCCGATCGCGCCGCAACAATTGCGACAGGCGCCGCCGACCGCCGCCGCGCTGACGCAGGAAGCCTTCACGCAATCGGCCCGCGAAAGCGCGCTGGCCGCCAGGACCCTTGATGAACTGCGCGCCGCGCTCGAAGCGTTCGAGGGCTGCGGCCTCAAGCGCAGCGCCAGCCGCCTCGTGTTTGCCGACGGCAATCCGCACGCGAAGATCATGCTCATCGGCGAGGCGCCCGGGGAGGACGAAGATCGTCAGGGCGTGCCGTTTATCGGCCGCGCCGGAAAATTGCTGGACCGGATGCTCGCCGCCATCGGTCTCGACCGCGCGCAGGTCTATATCGCCAACGTCGCGCCCTGGCGCCCGCCGGGCAACCGCACGCCGACGCCGCAGGAAACCGCGGTCTGCCTGCCGTTTATCCGCCGCCAGATCGCGCTGGTGAATCCCGACGTGATCGTCTGCCTTGGCGCGGCGTCGATGCAATCGCTGCTGGGCGTCAAGGAAGGCGTTTTGCGCTCGCGCGGAAAATGGTTTGATTTCAAAATAGACCGCGACGACGGCGTCCGCCACATCAAGGCGCTGGCGACCCTGCATCCCGCGTAC
>JANYDZ010000565.1 GCA_025363375.1 Hyphomicrobiales bacterium | reverse complement strand
CCCAGCCGATCCAGCTTGTCGATCGCCCTTAACACCGTCAGTCTGCGCCCCGCGTTCGCCTCGCCGCCCAGCCCGATCATCTCCATCACGCCGTCGAGCACCTTGCGGTTGTTGACCTTGATGACGTAGTCGCCGCGCTTGATGCCGAGCTTCTCCAGCGTATCCGCCGCCATCATGCACATCTCCGCGTCGGCGGCGACACTGGCCGCGCCCACCGTGTCGGCGTCGAACTGCATGAACTGACGGAACCGTCCCGGGCCCGGCTTCTCGTTGCGGAACACCCAGCCGACGCGGTAGCTGCGATAAGGCTTCGGCAACCTGTCGAAATTTTCCGCGACGTAGCGCGCCAAAGGCGCGGTGAGATCGTAACGCATCGACAGCCATTGCTCGTCGTCGTCCTGAAACGAAAAGACGCCTTCGTTGGGACGATCGGTGTCGGGCAAAAACTTGCCGAGGGTCTCGGTGTATTCGATGAACGGCGTCTCCACGGCCTCAAAACCATAGAGTTCGTAGGAGCCCCTGACAGCGTCGAGCATTTTGTTGGTTGCGGCGATGTCGGCGGGCGCGCGGTCGGCGAAGCCGCGCGGCAGCCGGGCCTTGACGGTCGAGGGTTTTTCGGGCGGGTTCGACATGATTTCACGGGGTTTGAGAATTGCCGCGTGTTTAAGCGCGGGGAAGGCCGGGAGCAAGGGCGCATTGCCGCCCTGCCCGCGCGCCGCTAGGCTGGGGCCGCGTGATCCGAGGTGTCCATGTCCTATGTCGCAAGTGTCCTGCAACCCGGCGAGAAAATCCTGCATGTCGGCAAGCCGCACTGGATCGGCTATTGGCGCGCGCTCGCCCTGCTGATCCTCGCCGCCGCCCTGCTGATGCTGCACCCGACGGGGATCGTCGCGACGGACATGTTGTGGCTCGGGGCGGCCGTGCTGGCTCTCATCGCGCTCGCCTTCGCGGCGCAGACCTTCTTCCAGCGGTGGACGCAGGAGATCGGCGTCACCGACCGGCGCGTGATCTACAAACGCGGGTTTATTTCGCGCCAGACGGCGGAAATGAACATGGACAAGATCGAGACCGTGCTCGTCGATCAATCGCTGCTCGGACGGCTGCTCGGCTATGGCACGGTGACCATTCAGGGCACCGGCGCGAGCATTGAAAGCCTGCGCGACATGGCTGATCCCATTGGGCTTCGCACCACGATCACCGCGCGCTGACTAGGTTTCGTGGCGGCGGACAAACCCGATCACCGTCGCGTTGAAAATCTCCGGCGCCTCCCAGTAGATCGCGTGGCCGGCTTCCGGCACGACGGCGATCTCGTTGTTCGGGATGCGCGCCGCGAACATGCGCAGCACCGAGGGCGGCAGCCAGAGGTCGGCGTCGCCGGTCATCAGCAGCGTGGGCACGCGCATGTTTTCCAGCGACTTCCATGTGATGTGGTTGACGGGCGTCTGGCCCAGGCGATTGCCCGTCAGCGCTGTTTGCTCCAGCGCGAGCCATTCGCGCACACCCGCGGGATTGGCCGCGCGATAAGAGGGGCCGATCTCGCGGAAATCGGCGGGCATGTCGTCGAAACCTTTGGGACGCAGGCTTTCGCTGAGCGCGAGGTAGTCCGCGTCGCGCACGCCGCCGACGCTTGAGGAGAGCGTCAGCGAATAAAGCCGCTGTGGATGCGAATGGGCGAAATCGACGATGACCGCGCCGCCGGCGGCGGAAGCGACGGCGTGAAATTTGTTCACGCCGAGATGGTCGGCGAGTTCGCGCAGATCGACACTGGCGCTGCCGCCTGCGCCCGGCGCGACCGGCGCGGAGCCAAAATGGCTGCGGCGGGAGTAAGCGACGACGCGATAGCCCGCCGCGGCAAAGGCCGGCTGCTGATAGGGCCAGACCAGGGCGCTGCCCGTCGCGGGATGCGAGAAGACGACGGCGGGACCCGCGCCGCCGCTGTCGCGGTAATAGAGTTTTCCGCCGGACGGCAGTTCCGCGACGCCTTCGGTGAAAGGCGCCTGCGGGGGGATGGGCATGGCTTTCATCGCATGGGTCTTTCCGCCGGACAGTCCGCCGCCGCGTTGGCGTCGCGGGCGTGGATTTCGATATCGAAGCCGTCCCCGCCCGGTTTGTCCAGCGCGCCGATCAGCGCGCGCGCGGCGGGACGAAAGCAGGTCAGCAACGCCGCGAGTTCCCTGTCTTCGCCGGCCCACGCCAGAAAATCGAAGGGGCGCCGCTCGATGATAACGAGATCGGGCCGGCCCGCCGCCATGTCTTGCGCGAGCTGGCGCCGGTCCATTTCCTCGGCGCTGCGAAAAGCCGGCAGCAGCGCCCGGTCGAAACCTGGTTGCGCCGCCAGGCCGCGCGCGTGATGAGGAATCCAGCGGCTGAACGAGCGTCCCACCCAGATTCCCCCGATATTGCGCACGGCGGGGAAGGCGACGGCAAAATCGGAGGCGAGGGCGATGACGCGCGGGTTCGGCTTTTGCGCGCGCAGCGCCGCTTCAATGGGGCGCATATCGACGCCGCCTTCGCTCAGCAGCCAGAGCTGCGCGCCCAGCGCGCCCGCGCAGGCAAGGACCGCGCGGGCGCGCGGTGTGTCGGACGCAAGCGCGACGCCGCACAGCAGGACAAGCGTCAGCCCGAACGCGGGGTAGAAATGATAGGGCCAGCCCTTGCCCTGCGCGATCGC
>JANYDZ010000561.1 GCA_025363375.1 Hyphomicrobiales bacterium | reverse complement strand
CGTCGGGATTGACCCGAATGGCTTGCGGAGACCGCGTCGCGCGAGCCTTCAGCAAACGCACGGCCGCCATGCGCTCGATCACACTCGGCAAATCATTTCGCGAGATATTGCGGGCGATGACATCGCCGCCGACCAAAACATCCCGCTTGGCGGGGTCCCAGACCATGTCGGGACTGTCATTGGCCGCCACGACCTGGAACGGGATTTGCAGCGACAAGCCACTGAAATGGGAAGCCTGACCGTCCAGCGACGCAACCCGGATGGCCGCGCCGGCGGCAGGCGACGGGGCTGCGGCGTTGTTCGCCTTCGGCGCCGGAGGCGGCGATTGCGTGGAACCTGCCGGCGGCTTTTGCGACGACGTCGAGGGAACCGGCGGCGGCGCCTGCCCCACGGGCGGCTTGCCCGGTTCAATACCCTGCACCGATATGCCACGGTCCATCTGCACGATCACGTCCTGAGCCGCGTCTTTGCCTTCGGCGCCCACAGTCACGATGTGTTGCCGCTGGTCGGACAATTGATAGGTCACTTGGCGCGTATATTCGAACAATTCGGCCGTCGTAATCCGTCCGTCGCCGTTCAAATCGGCGGCGCCTTCGAGGCCACGCGCCACGGCGTAACTGAGCGCGCCGCGATATCCGACGCCCGCCACCCGTATTTCAGGCGCTTTCGACTGCTTGTCGACGGCGGCGAGAAAGCTGGAGGCCTTGAAGTCGGCTGGCGACATAAGCGCGTCGGTGCGCGACGACACCGGGGTCAGATTGTCCGCGATAGCGGTGTATTTGACGGCGCGATAGCTCATCTCTTCGCCACGCGGGTCAACCGAACGCGCAAGTCCGCCTCCCGAACAGGTGTCAGCGACAAACAGGACGCGCGCGCCCCTTTCCTCGACCTTTTTGACGAAGTGATTGAACTCCTTGTCGAGGATTTTTTCGCCGTTTCGCTCACGGCTGGCGGGATCGAATCCAGCCAGAAGAAACACCTCGTCCATGCCGTCGGGTTCCGAACCCTTGACCCGTTCCGGCTCCTGCGCGCCGTGGCCGGACAACGATAAAAACACCGTGTCGCCGGCCTGCGCGCGCTGCGCGATCGCGTCCATTTCCACCAGCAGGGAACCGCGCGTCGCCGCGCCGTTCAGCATAACGCGAAGATCGCGCACGCCCAGATTGCGAAGGGTTGATTCCAGATCGCGAATATCAGCCGCGGAACCTTTAAGACGGGGCACATATTGATATTCGTCAATTCCCACGAGCAACGCGCGCATTTCTCCCGCGCGCGGCGGAGCGCCCTGCTGCGCGAAGGCCGCCGGGCCGCATTGCGCTAACATTCCCATCGCGAACGCCACGCCGGCGCAACGTCGTGGGATTGAAGGTCTCTTCACGGGATTAGCCACAAGGCCGCCCTCTCTGGAACTGTCAAGGTTCTTCAAGTAGCATACCACAAACCAACGCAATGTAACATTTCGCACATCATTGCAGTTTTAGATACTTCACCGCAATTTCGTATTGTCCCCCCTGCGCCTCGATTTCCCGCAGGGCCGCAACATATCGTTCGCTGTGACCGCCCGCTGACGAAGCCGTAAGCGCGCGCACAGGCTGCGCGCTCCCGATGGCCAGAAGCAGGGCCGGTTGCGGTCCCGCGCGTCCCGATTTGTCAAAATCCAGCACAAACCGGTGCTCCTTTCCCGCCGCCAGCAGCCGCCCGGTGGCGTCCAGTATGGAGCCTTCCTCATCAACGACGAAAAGACCGACGTGTTTCGTTCCCATTGACGCGGAGCCGGAGGCTGGCTCGCCGCGGGCCAGCACGGATTTGGCGATGGCAAGCCTGGCAAGCGCCGCGCCGGGCTTTGCCAGAAATTGTCGCACAAAGCCCAGCGCGGCGCATTGACCGCTGGAAACCTGACCGCCATCGATATTTGCTTCAAAGCCAATTGCCTTGTTGAAGGCTTCGTCGAGCGCCTCGAAAGGCTTCGCATTGGTGGCGAAAGCGTCGATATCGGCGGAAGTCCCGGTAATTGCCACCGGCAAGGCCAGGAAACAGGCTCCTCCGTCATAGCCTTTGATGTAGCGAATGACACGATCGACCGGCGCAATCGACGGCGGCGGCGGCGCGGGTGTCACAGGCACGGGTCTCGCAGGCGCGGGTATCGCAGGTTCGGGCGCCTGAGGCGCCGGGGCAATTGACGGGGAAGGCTGAAGCCCGCCTGGGCGGTCAACATCCAGTTTCGGCGGATCCCGAGGCCGAGTTTGGGGCGCCCCGCCCTGCTCTTCGAAGTAAAGGTAGCCGACGAACCCCGCCGCGCCCAAAAAGGCCAACGCGCCTATCGAACCGATCGCCCATTTGAGCGAGCTTGATTCCGACTGTTTGGCCGCCGGTTGTTTACGCGCGCCGGAGGTTGACGTCTGCAGGGCGGCTTCCCGTTTGGCGGATTCTCGTTTGGCGGCCCGCGACGTCTCGGACAACGGCGCCGCCGCCACTTCAGCCATCGAAACCGGGCGGTCTTTCGGGTCCGGCTGAAGCATGCGCTCGAGCAGCGGCCGCAGACGCGCGTCAATATCGGACAGGTCGGGCACGCTGCGGCGCTTTTCGATAATTTCAAATTGGCTGCCGCCCATGTCGATCGCCTTGCCGCGCAGGCATTGGACGATGACCAGGGCCAGACTGTAGATATCCGAACGGCCGGTGACATCGCCGCCGTAAAGACCCAGCTGTTCGGGAGAAACATAATTGTATTTTCCGGCGAAGCCGCTGCCTATCACCGTCGCGTCGCCAACGCGCGTCGATCGGGCGATGCCAAAATCAATGATCCGCGCATTCGTGACGTTGCCGTCCTCGACAATGATGTTGTCGGGTGAAATATCGCGGTGCACGATGCCGCGCTCATGCGCCGCAAGAAGTCCCGACGCAACGCGGCAGAGCAAGCCATGCGCGTCGCCAACGCTCAGCGGACCGCGCCCGCACAGCACCGAGAGCGAGACGCCCTCCACAAGCTCCATGGCGAGATAGTGGCGCTGCAAGCCTGGATCGAGCGAAAACACGAAATAGCGGACAATCGCTTCATGATGCAGGCGGTTCAGCGCCGACGCCTCGCGTCGGAAGAGCGCGAGCGCCGCCTCGTTGTCCGCCATATCGGCGCGAATGAGTTTGATGGCGACGGGATCGCCCGTCTCGATGGCGTGACCGCGATAAATCTCGCCCATACCGCCTTTGGCG
>JANYDZ010000533.1 GCA_025363375.1 Hyphomicrobiales bacterium | reverse complement strand
AAATCAAACAGGTCGGCACGATGGAAATCCCCGGCGCCGTCCTGGACAATTACGACATCGGCTTCGTCGATCACGCGACGAACCGCTACTAGCTCGCCAACCGCACCAATAAATCCATCGATGTCTTTGACACCAAAACCGAGAAGTTCATCGGGCGGGTCGAAGGCTTTGTCGGTCCCAAACCCAATGGCAAAGAGGCTGGTCCCGCCGGCGTGCTCGCCTTCGGCGACGAAATCTGGGCCGGCGACGGCGACAGCACGGTCAAGGTGGCCGACGTGAAAACCATGAAGATCACCGACACCATCCACACCGGCGGCAAGAAGCGCGCCGACGAAATGGCCTATTGCCCGAAGGACCAGATCGTCGTCGTCGCCAACGACGCCGAGGAGCCGCCCTTCATCACGCTGATCTCGACCAAGCCGGGCCACAGGATTCTGGCGAAGTTCAATGTCGAGCGCGCCACCGGCGGCATCGAGCAGCCCTATTACAACGCCACGAACGGCAAGTTCTATGTCGCCATTCCCGAGCTCGACAAGGACCACAACAAGGGCGGCATCGCCATCATTGATCCAGTCACGCTCAAGCTGGAACGCATCGTTGACGTCGCCAATTGCAAGCCGCAGGGTCTCGACGGCGGGGCGGGGACCAATGCAATCATCGGTTGCAACGCGGGTTCGAAAGGTTCCAAGCTGCCGCCGCTCATGGCTGTCTGGGATTTCAAAACAGAGAAGGTCGTAGCCACCACCGACAAGGTCGGCGCCGCCGACATGGCGACCTACAGTTCGAAACTTGGGGTCTACGCCGTGGGCGCCCGCGAGGCGCCGGGCGGCCCGGCGGTCGGCATCATCGACGCCAAAACGAACCAATGGGTTGCCAATTTCCCCGCGCCGCCGAACCCTCATTCGGTCGCGGCCAACAACAACAATGGTCACATCTACGTCCCGTCGGGCAAGATCGACGGCGTCGGCTGCGGCTGTATTTTGATCCTCGGCCAGTGATCCGATTTTTTTTCGCACGCTGTTTTGTTGCGCGGGAATTGACACGGCGCGCGGGATTTTTCGATGAATTGCGCGTGTCAGCGCGCGGGAAACAACACATCGCGAAACGCGCGCAGCACCTGTGGAAGCGCATCGGGCAGGTCCTCGGCAATGAGGCCGGGACCCAGCCAGGCGCCAGCCTCTGCGTGCAGCCAGACAGCGCTGCTCGCGGCCTCAAAAACAGGCATAGCTTGCGCCGTCAAACCACTGATAATGCCAGCCAAAACGTCTCCCGAACCCGCCGTCGCCAGAAACGGCGGCGCGTTGCCGGCGATGCTGGCGCGGCCATCTGGATGCGCCACGATTGTGTCGGGACCTTTTAGGACGATTGTGGCGCCCATGACGGCTGCAGCTTTGCGGCTGCGCTCAAGCCTGGAGGCGCGAGGATATGATTCAAGAAGCTCCTGACTTGATTCAAGAAAATCACCTTTTGAGTTGAAAAGTCTCGCAAATTCGCCATCGTGCGGCGTCAGGATCACAGGTTTTTTTGAGGCCTGGATGGCCTGCGCTAATTCACGCCCCCGACCGGTAAAACTGGTCAGGGCATCGGCGTCGAGAGTTACGCTGCGATCTTCAGATTCCGATTCAAGCAGTGTTTTGACCATCGCGACGGTGGCTTCGCCGAGGCCCAGGCCCGGCCCGAGGATCACCGCGTTAATGCGTTGATCGGTAAGAATTTTCCTGAGTTCATCCGGCCCGTCGCAGGGGGTGAGCATGATCGCGGTCAAATGGCTGGCGTTGATGGTCAGCGCCGCCCTTGGAGAGGCCAGGGTCACCAGCCCCGACCCGGCCCTGAGCGCCGCCCTCGCCGCCAGCCGCGCCGCTCCGGTGCTCCAGGGGCCGCCCGAGACGACCAGCGTATGGCCGCGCGAATATTTGTGGCCCTGGATGGCGGGGCGGGGAAACCGCCCCTGCCAGAGCGGTGCAACATTGGCGAAGGTTTGCGGAAGCGCAGCCGCCAGGACGTTGTCCGATATGCCGATTTCATGGACATGCAACCGCCCGCAAAAGCCCCGCCCCGGCAGCAGCAGATGGCCGGGTCGGGCCTTGAAAAAGGTCACGGTGGCGCTGGCCTCGACCGCGCCGCCGCGCGCCTGCCCGGTGTTGGCGTCGAGACCGGAGGGGACATCGACCGCGACGACTGGCCGGCTTGAGCGCGCCCGCCAGCGGTTCAGCGCTGCAACCAATGCGAGTCCTTCGCCCTGCAGATCCCGGACGAGGCCTGAGCCGAAGAGCGCATCGACGACGAGGTCGGCCGCCTCAAGGTCAAGTTCTCCGGCGGGCGCGACCGCGCCCTGCCAACGCCGCGCCGCCGTGGCCGCGTCGCCCCTGACAGCGTCCAGCCGGCCCAGCAGGCCCAGACTGACGACAAAGCCCCGCGCGGCCAGTAGCCGCCCCGCGACAAAACCGTCGCCGCCGTTGTTGCCGGGCCCGCACAGGATCGCGATACGGGCGCCCTCGCCGACCAGATTTGCCGCGACTTCGGCGACGCCGGCCCCCGCCTGTTCCATCAGTTCGATGCCCGGCACACCCGCCGCCATGGCGAGACGTTCGGCTGCGGCCATTTCCTGCGTGGTGAGAAGCTGGTGCGGGATCATGCCGCCATGGTGGGACAGGCGGAGGTCGAGAGCAAGCGCGGCGGACGCTGTGCGGCGGACGCTGTTGCGCAACGCCGCGGGGTCGCTATAGTTTTCCCTGCTGGCGTAAAGATGCGCCGACGGGAGGCGGGCGCCATGACGCGAATTGGTTTTTTCAGCTGGTTTTTCAACGCCCTGATCAAGACTCGCTGCGTTTCCCTCGCGTTGACTTGCCTCGGCTGGGCGCTTTTTGGCGCCATGCCGGCGCAAGCCAAAGGCAATCTTGCATCGCGACCGACCGAGTTGAAGCTCGTTCTGAACGGCGATCTCTCCATGTCGGAGAAGGAGTTCAGGCTCGAAACAGGCAAATATTACAAGCTCGCCATCGAGAGCAAAACGTCGGACGAATTTCATTGGATGGCGCCTGATTTTTTCATCAGCGCCTGGGTCTATCAGGTCGTGATCTCGGGCATCGAAGTGCACAACGTGAAATCGCCGGAGATTGAATTCGACAAGGACGGCACGGCCATTATCTATTTTGTGCCGGTGCGCACCGGGCGTTACAAATTTTACGTGCGCGGCCAGGAAGAACGCGGCATGTCCGGACTGTTCATTGTCGAGTAGAACCCGGTCGAACCGGATTTGCCGCCGGGCGGCGTCATTTGAACCGTCCGGGGGAGAGTTGCGTGCGTCGGTTTGAGTTTTGTTTTGGCGCTTCGGCGTCGCTGCTGGCTTTTGCAATCCTTCCAGGCCTCGCCCAAGCGCAGAGCGCGCCGTTCCGGCGCTGGGCCAGACCGATCCGCGCTCGCTTGCGCCAGCCGCGCCGAGGGCGTTTTATGCGGGATTGAAGGCGAAGTTTTGAGCGGAATAGCGGTCGCGCAATGGATTATGGCGAAAGCCTGAGTTTTGCGGAAACGGATGCGGGCACGTCCGCGCCGCTCGACGCTCTCCCGAAAAAGGTCACGCTGAAGGCGCCGGAATTGGCGCCGCTGCCGCCAGGCGGCTTGCCGCCGCCGATTGCAACGGGAGGCGGGCTGCGAAGCGCGGTTGCAATCGCTGTTTCGAGCGCTGTTCACGCGGGAGCCCTCGGGTTTTTCATCTTTCTCGCGCCGCCCGTGACCGATCAACTCGAAGATCTGAAAATTGCGGTTGAGATGATCGCGGAATCACCGCTGGAAGCGGCGATGCTGGAGCCGCCCGAAGCGCCGCCGCCCGCTGTGGAATTGACGCCGCCCGTCGAGCCGACGGCGCCCGACATCGAGACGGTGCCCGAGCCGCTCGAAGCGGCAAAGCCACCCGAGCCGATGGCTGAGGAACGCACGTCGGAAACGCCAATTGCTCCCACTGAGCCGGAATCAATTCCGGTCATCGAACCGGAACCTCGATCGCAGATCGCCGTATTGGCGCCGCCCGCCGTCGAGCCTGTTGTTGTCGCGCCCGCGCCGGAACTCGTCGCGCCGCCACCGACCTTGCCGCAAC
>JANYDZ010000528.1 GCA_025363375.1 Hyphomicrobiales bacterium | reverse complement strand
TTTAAGAGCGGCCTGCTGCTGCGAAACCATGTCGGGCGATTCCGCCGAAGGAAGCGGACGGGCTTTCTGCTGATCGGGCTGGTTGGGAAGCTCGATACTCGGCAGCTCATTCGCCGCCCTAGGCCGCACGGGCTGCAATTCGCCCTTGAGGTGGAAATGCGAGGCGGCGCGCTTGTCGTCGGGCCGCGCGACTTGCTTGGCGAGGGTTTTCAGGTCGGGCGCGACTTCCTGCGCGACGAAAACGTTGAGCGTCTCCTTGTGGCGGGTCAGGGCGACATAAGCCGCCGCCGCGCGAAAATGCTTTGAATGGGGTACGTAAACTTGATCGATGGTAGCGCTTTGGGATTTGTAGATCGTTCCGGCGTAGCCGTGCCGGAAGTCCTGAAATTGCTTGGCGTCGAATTCGAGAATTTTGTCTTTGGAATCGTCCAGCCGGACGGCGATCTTGTCGCCCTCGATGCGCTCGATCGTGCCTAGCGTGCCGTTGGAAATCCCTTTTTTATTGTCCGTGCCGGTGAATTGGATGCGGTCGCGGGCGGAAAATTCCGCCTGCCCGTGCTTGGTTTCAAAGCTGTGATCTTCCCATTCCAGCTCGCCGCGCTGCTTGCGCACGTCGCGAAGCGCGGCGTTGAGCAGGTCAACCTCGGCGTTGGTGTAGGCGATAACGAAGCGGGATTTGTCGGGCTGAGCCGCGCTGTCCTTCGCCCATTGTTCAACCAAAGCGGCGCGGGCGTCCTCTTCGCTGTGCGTCCAATGGATCGCGCCCTTGGCGTCGTACATGCCGAGCGCGTCGTGAAAATTTCCCTCCGCCATGAGTTCGGACGCGCGGCGGTCGTCGTCCTTGAGCTGGCGGCGGACTTCGGTCAGTTCAGCCGCGCCATGCTCGTATTTCAGAACGGCAAACATGCCGCCGTAATCGATGCTCGAAAGCTGCCGATCGTCGCCCACCAAAATGACCTTGGCCCCGGCCTCGTAAGCGTGGGCCAAGAGCTGGGCCATCAGTTCCGTGGCGATCATGGCCGCTTCATCGATTATCAGAACGGTGCGATCATCCCACTTCGTGCGGCCATTAATCAGCAGCGTTAGCTCTTTGTGGATTGTCGAGGCGTATTCGAATCCTCCCTTGCTGCGCATGCCTATGGCGACATTGTTCTGAAAGGCGAGGCCGATCACATGGCAACCCTCAACGATGTAAGCCTGCCGGATCGCCGCGAGTGTGTAGCTTTTGCCGGTGCCCGCCTGTCCGTCGATGAGGGATAGGCCGGTTGCCTGCGTCGCATGAATGAACGCGGCGCGTTGCTCGGCGCTGATCGTCTTGAATTCCGGCAAGGACAGGATCGCCTCTTGAACGGCGACGCTGACTTCGTGGCGCTTGCCGCGGGCCAATCCGGCCGCGGCGCGCGAGACTTGGCCCTCCGCTTCCAAGATTTCACGCGTGGTGTATCTGGTCGTCATGCCGTCGCGTTCGTCGGCGAGGTGGACGATATTCGACTGGCTTAGAATTTTCTCCGCGAATTGGGCGGCCTCAAGTGTGCCCTTGATCTGCTTGTCGAGAACGCGGTGAAGGTCGCCCAAGCGAAAGGTGGCGTTCCCCTTCGTCAGACTTGCCAGAACGGCGGCGGCGTCGCGGCGGTCGATCGCGTCACGGATTTGATTTTTGTCTACGCGCCGGATGCAAACGATCCCTTCGGAAAAGTCGCGCTCGTATTTCTCCGCCCACTTCGAGAGCGTCAGCCAGCTATTTTGCAGGTCATAGGCGCGGCCAGTGGCCGGATTGATCTTCGACGCGACGATATGAAGGTGCGCGTAAGCCTCGTCGTCATGGGCGATGAAAACCGCTTTTGCGTTCCCCATGCCGATCGCGGCAAGCGCCAGGTGGGGGTCATCGCAGAATCTTCCCCAAATTGTACGCTAAGCCGCGTCGAGGATCGTTGATTGGGGATTCCGGAGCGGACGGAAGCCATTCTGGAGCGGTTCCGTCGGCCAAATGTAGTCGCCATTGAGGGCGATGTGCTCCCAGCCAAGCGGCGCGACACGCGCGACGAGCTCGTCCGGGATCGCCTCGCCACGGGAGCGCAATTCCTCCACGGCGCGCCCGAGATAGACGGTGTTCCACAGGATGATGGCCGCGACGGCGAGATTGAGGCCGGAAGCCCGGTATCGCTGATTTTCGAGGGTACGGTCGCGGATTTCGCCGAGCCGGTGAAAAAATATGGCTCTGGCAAGCGCGTTCCTCGCCTCGCCCTTGTTGAGGCCGGCGTTCGTCCGCCGCCGCAAGGCGGGATCGCTTATCCAGTCGAGCGTGAACAGCGTGCGCTCCAGACGGCCAATTTCCCGGATGGTTCTGGCGAGCGCGTTCTGTTTTGGATAGGCCGCGAGCCGCTTCATCAACACGGACGGCGCGACGGTGCCAGCCTTGATCGAGGCAGCAAGGCGCAACGTCTCGTCCCAATTTTCACCGATGACGCGGAAGTCGATGGTTCCGCCGATCATGGTGCCGAGCGCGGCATGGGCGGCGCGGTCGCCGGCCACATAGAGGCGGCGATCGGCAAGATCGCGGATGCGCGGCGCGAACCTGAACCCGGTGAGGTGGCACAGTCCGAACACATGTTCGATCGCGCCCGCCGTGTCGGTGTAATGCTCGCGGATTTCCAGCGAACATTCGTGATGCAGCAGGCCGTCCAGAATATGCGCGGCCTCGCTGGCGTTGGCGGCGATGACCTTGCTGTGGAACGGCGCGTAGCGATCGGACACGTGCGTGTAGAATTTCACGCCGGGTTCCGAGCCGTATTTGCCGTTGTGGTCGGCGCGCGCCTCGCCATGCCCGCCGGCCCTGAAGAACTGGCCGTCGGACGACGACGTGTCGCCCTCGCCCCAGATTTTTGTGAAAGGCTGCGCATGGATGGCATCGACCAGACAGGCGAGCGCTGCTTGATAGGTTTCGTCGCGGACGTGCCATTCCGCGATCCAGAGCAGCTTCGAATGGCTGAAAACCTTGGAACTGCGGGCCATTCTGGCGAGCCCGAGATTGGTGGCGTCGGCGAGCAGCGCCGTCATCAACGCCACGCTGTCGTCGGGAGGCTCTCCGGTTCGCAGATGATGAAAGCGATCGGCGAAGCCCGTCCAGCCATGCACTTCCGCCAGAAGTTCGGTGACGCGCAGGCGCGGCAACATGCCGGAAAGCCGTCGCGCGAGGTTGTCGGATTCATCGGTCGCGCTGGCGCGGATGGGGCTGATGGAAAGTCCCTCGTTGGTGATGGTCGCGTCGGGAAGCGTGCCCGCCGCCGCCATCGCGTCGATTTCCCTCAGCCGGGTTTCGAGAAGGCCGACGCGTTCCGCGCGCCAGTCATCGAAGCTGTCGGGAACGGCGAGCCGTAATTCGTTCTCCTTGCGCCGCGTCGCGAACGTCTCCGGCGGCAGGAGAAAATCATCGAAGGCGCGGAACGCGCGGCTTCCCTCGACCCAAATGTCGCCGGATCGAAGGCGGTCGCGCAACGCCGCAATGACCGCGACTTCATAGGCGCGGCGGTCGATGGTCGCGCCGCTTCCGACGATTTTGCGCCACGCCGGCGACAGAAACGCCGTCGGCGCGCGTGGCGGCAAGCTTTTTGGGTTTTTCGCGTGGGCCTCGCGCAACACTTCGAGCGCGGCGAGCAAGGAGTCCCCGGATTTCCACGAGCGGAACGCGAACGCGTCCAGCAAGACCGCCGCCATGCGACGCACCGTCGGATACCGGTCAACAATTTCGGCGAGATTGTCGTCGCGCGCGACCGTGACCGTTTTCTCGACCTCGGCGACGAGTGTCTTCAGCCGCTCCCAGCCCAAAGCGCGCTCCACGGCCGCGATTTGATCCTGACCGCAAGCCCTCGCGGCCAGCATGGCTTTCGCCATGCCGATCAACGCCCGCGTCGATGCATCGAGCGTCTTCGCCCGATCGACGACATTCTCCTTGCGCGCGCGATCGGCGCGGCGGAACACACCGCCCATCATCTTGTCGAACATGACGATGGCCGCGTCCGTGAAGGTCGCCTCCGTCTCGCGCGCGAACACAACCAGAGTGGCCAGACGGCGCGGCGTATCGAACCGCGAGAGATGCTGGGCGCTTAAAATGCCGGTTTCGCGGGCGATTGCCGCGTAGCGCGCGCGATGAATCCGTTGCTCGCGATCCGCGCCTACGCCAAGTTTCCGAATGGATTGAAGGCGTTCGATAACCCCCGCAAGGTTCCTCTGGGTTGGCGCTTCCGGCCATTCACGCAGCCACGCGAGCGGCGTTCGATCCTGATCGTCGCCTACCGCGATCAACGCCTCCAGTCCGGAGATCGCCTCTCGCGACAGGCCTTCGACAAGGCTCTTGTTTGCGCGCTTGCGGGCGAGAGCGCGCCCCGCAAGGGCGATCTTCTCCAATGTAACGGCGGCGGGAAGCAGGATGCGCCGTTCACGCAGATGTTCAATCATCGCGGCGACAATCGCGTCGCCACGATCCGCGCCCGTCGCCGTCTCGATCGCGACATTGACGAGGGCGCGATAATCTTCTCGCCGAAAGGAACGCACCCCAAGATAGGTCAATAGCTCGCCGACGTGCTCTCTGCGAGTTTCATCACGCCGTGCATATTCGTCGAAGGCTTTGGGAGGGCTCCCAATCTGACTGGCGACAAAGGTCACCATGTCAGGCGGCGGAACTTCTTCCGCGCCAAGAACGCGGCCAGGGAATTTCAAATAGGCAAGATGGACTGCAAATCCCAAGCGATTCGCGTTCATGCGGCGGCGGCGGATCAGCGTCAGATCATCGGGCGAGAACGTGTAGTGCCGGACAATCGCCGCCGGCTCCGGGGGCGGATCGAACAGCGCCGCGCGAGATTGCGGCGAGAGGATTTCGTGCTTTTTCATCGTCGGGTTCCTTGTTGCGCAAACGGTCGTTTGCGCAACAGTTCATCCCGTCACCACATATCAATGGCTTGCGCTTTGCATAATTCTGTTGCCAAATACACATGATTAGCAACAGAAAAAAGCGACGAATATGCTCCTCGGCTACGCCCGCGTCTCCAAATCCGACTCTCAGGAAACCGCGCCCCAGATGCGCGCACTCAAGGACGCCGGCTGCGCGAAGCTGTTCGAGGAAGCCGCGTCTGGCGGAAGATGGGAGCGGCCCGAGTTGCACAAGATGCTGGACCAACTCCGGACCGGCGACACCCTCGTCGTCTGGAAACTCGATCGCCTGTCCCGCTCGCTCAAGGACCTCCTGACCATTCTTGAGCGTGTCGATGCCATTGGCGCGCAATTCCGGTCGCTGACCGAATCAATCGACACGTCCGGCCCTGCCGGCCGCATGCTGATGCAGATGCTCGGCTCCTTCGCCGAATTTGAACGGGCCATGATCCGGGAGCGCACGCGCGCGGGCCTGCATGAAGCGCGCGCCAGAGGGAGCGTCCCGGGCAGAAAACCCAAGGTCACCGCCGAACAGCAAAAGGAAATCGTCGAAGCGGTCTCGTCCGGGCGCAAGACGGCGGCGGAAGTCGCCCGCCTGTTCAAGGTTCACCGGGGAACCATATCGCGGATTGTTTCGCAGGCCAGAGCCGGAGTTTGAACCGACCTCAATTCCTTAGCGTACGATTTGGGGAAGATTCTGCGATGACCCC
>JANYDZ010000522.1 GCA_025363375.1 Hyphomicrobiales bacterium | reverse complement strand
TAGAGCGCAAGCGCGATACCCGTCCAACGCACAACAACCGGAGCGGCGTCCGAGAGGCGCCGCTCATTGCGTTGTTAACGCGAACTATGATTCGGGCAGGTCGTCGTCGGCGATGGCGCGCCAGCCCGCGCCTTCGAGATCGTCGAATTGACCCGAGCGCAAAGCCCACAAAAACGCGATCAGCCCGCAGAAGCCAAGTGCGAGCGCGATCGGAACGAGAATCGCCAGAACGTTCATGACGCAACTTCTCCCGCGGCGCGCGCGCGCAAGGCGTTCAGCGTCACCAGGATCGACGATCCCGACATGGCGAGCGCCGCGATCAGCGGCGTCGCGTGACCCGCGATGGCGACAGGCACCGCGACGGCGTTGTAGAGAACCGCAAGCCAGAGATTCTGCAACATGAGACGTTTGGCCTTGCGCGCGAGACGCAGAGCCGCGGCGACGGGCGCGAGTCGTTCGCCCAAAAAGACCGCGTCCGCGTGCGCTTGCGCCAGATGCGTGGCGCTAACCGGTGAAATCGACACATGCGCGGCCGCAAGCGCCGGCGCGTCGTTAAGGCCGTCGCCCACCATGAGCACGCAGCGCCCCTGCGACTTCAAGCGTTCGAGGCGTGCGATCTTCCCGGCCGGCTTCAGTCCGGCCGCGAAGTTCATGACAGACAGCTTGCCTGCGATTGCGGCGACGGGCGCGTCGCGATCGCCCGAGAGAATCTCGATCGCGTAGCCTTGCGCGGCGAGTTGCCTCACGACTTCGCGGGCGTCCGGCCGCAAGGCCTGGCTTATGACGAAATAAGCCGTCCGCTCACCGCGTCGGAAAAAAATCAGCGATGCGTCCGGCCATTCCGAGGCCACCGCCGGAGCCAATTCTTCCGCTTTGCAAAACGTCGCGCTCCCGAGTCGCAGACGCTCGCCATCGACAAAGGCTTCAACGCCTTCGCCGGAGAATTCCTCGACCGCCAACCGGCTTTTCGTCGCAATCGCCGCCGCCAGAATGCGCGAGAGCGGATGTCTGCTCGCGGACGCCAGAGCGCCGGCGAGTTCCAGATCGCGGGAATCGTGATCTCCCAGATTGGCGACGCCCGGTTGCGGCAACGTCAGGGTGCCGGTCTTGTCGAAAACGATCGTATCGACGTTCGCGAGGCGCTCCAACGCGTCGCCGGAGTTCAGCAAAATGCCGCGTCTGAACATGGCGCTGGCGGCGACGACCTGCACCGCCGGCACAGCAAGTCCGAGCGCGCAGGGACAGGTGATGATCAAAACCGTGATGGCGACGACGAGCGAAGCTTGCCAGCCGAGCCCGCTCGCCAGCCAGCCCAGAAAGGTGGCCAGGGCGGTGACATGCACCAAAGGCGCGTAGAGCCGCGCGGCGCGGTCGGCCAGCCGCACGTAGGACGAGCGCTGCTCGACGGCCTTTGCGAGAAGCGCGTTGACCTCATCGAGCAACGTGCCGCTCGCCGCGCTGCGCACCTTGATGCGCAGCGTGCCCGTCATGTTGACCGTCCCCGCGTAAACCGGCTGGCCCGGAGCAACCGGGATCGGAGCGGTCTCGCCGGTGACGAGGCTTTGATCGACTTCCGATCTGCCGGCTTCGACGATCCCGTCTATGCTGATGCGTTCGCCCGGGCGCGCCAGCACGAGGTCGCCCGCGCGGATGGCCGCGATGGGGACTTCAAGCGCTTCTTCATCTTCATCGCCGCAGATCCTGGTGGCGGTTTCCGCTTTCATGGCGGCGAGATTGCCGGCAACCTCCCGGGTCTTGCGGCGCATGCGTTGATCGAGCGCGCGCCCGGCGAGCAGAAACATCAGCAGCATGACGGCGCTGTCGAAATAGGCCTCCTCGGCGTGCTGCGCGGTTTGCACGACGGACAGGATCAAGGCCAGCAGGACGCCGAGGGAAATCGGAACGTCCATGTTGACCGCGCCCTGCCGCAACGCGCGGACCGCGCTTTCAAAAAAAGGCCGGCCCGCGTAGGCGACCGCCGGCAAGGCGATCAGCGCGGACAGCCAGTGAAACATGTCGCGCGTCGCGCCGGTGACCCCCGCGCGCGCGCCGGACCACACCGAAACCGACAACAACATGATGTTCATCATCGCAAAAGCAACCACGCCGAGGCAGCGCAGAAGGCGGCGCTCTTCGTTCGCTTCGAGACCGCCTGCTGTTTCCGGCGCGAATGGAAAGGCGGGGAAGCCGAGTTCATCGAGGCGCTGGAGAATGAACCCGGGTTGCGTCGCGCCTTCGTCCCATTCGACGGTCAAACGCTTGCTCGCGAGGTTGACCCGCGCGCCGCGGATTCCATCCTGCGACTTCAGGCCCTTCTCGATCGCGCTCATGCAGCCGCCGCAGCGCACGCCCTCGACGACAAGATCCATTGAGGCGACGCCCTTGCCGGGATGGCTGACAAATACAGAAAAATCCCGCGCCGCGATCATGCGTCATCCTCCTTCTTTTGGAGTTGGCGCGAGCCTGAAGCGATTGCGGGTCACGAAAGCCGTCTCGCCCACGGTTCGCGCCTCGATCACGAGCGTCCAATGGCCAGGGCGTAGATCGCGCACCAGACCTTCGTGCGTTGCGCCCGATTGCGTGAGCGAGGCGGCCCTGTCGACGCGACGATCCGATGGATGTTCAAAGCGGACCTCGACATTCGCGTTGCCGACGG
>JANYDZ010000520.1 GCA_025363375.1 Hyphomicrobiales bacterium | reverse complement strand
CCGTCGGCAAGGGCGAATTTGTGACAATCGTCGGGCCGAGCGGCTGTGGCAAGACCACCTTGCTGCGCATGTTGGCAGGACTGATACGGCCGACGGCGGGCCAGGTTCTCAATAATGGCAATCCGATCACCGCACCTTTGCCGACCGTCGGATTAGTTTTCCAGTCCGACAATTTGATGCCCTGGCGCAATGTCTGGGATAATATCGGCTTCGGTCCCGAACTCCGCGGCGAAAGCACGAAGAGCTACGGGCCACGCATTGAATATCTGCTCGAACTCGTCGGTCTTGCCGGCTTCGCCAAATATTATCCACATCAATTGTCGGGCGGCATGCGCCAGCGCGTCAATCTAGCGCGCGCTCTCGCCATTGAACCAGACGTGCTGTTGATGGACGAACCGTTTGCCGCGCTAGACGCGCAAACGCGCGAGATCATGCAGGACGAACTGCTGCGCATCTGGCGATCGACAGGCAACACCGTCATCTTCATCACCCATCAGATCGACGAAGCAATCATTCTTGCCGATCGTCTGCTCATCCTCGCGGCCCGGCCCGGCCGCGTGCAGGAAATTATCGACATCGACATTCCGCGCCCACGCACGCTCGATATGAAACGCACGCCACGCTTCACCGAAATCGCCGATCACGTCTGGCATGGCATCGAGCGCCAGGTGCGCGCTTCTATCCGGGAAGAGCAACACGCGGGCGAGAGCGACCGCGCCGCCGCCGACATCGCCAAGGAATAGCAGCTTGGTGACATATGACCGCTTGACGCGGCGGGCGCAGGCGTCGAAGACGAAAGTGACGTAGATGGAGCCCTACCAAGTGCCGGCATAGGTGCCCTAAGCCCAACTGTTCTCATCGACGCGGCGGTTTTTTCCGCGCGAGCAACTTCCTTGGTCAGGGCTGCTGCGGAGGTCTTTGGTCATCGGCACGGGTATTCCGCCACGCTCGATATTGTCCGGAAGGTCATGCGCTCGGAGGGAATTCCGCCCGGATGACAGTTCAGGGCCATTCGCGTCGTCTTCGGCACGTCCGCGCCAAATCGGCTCTTCCCCTTGGGAGCGGACATGATTTTGCGGTGCGGCGAGATTTGGAAGCGCCACGCCGGCGCGCGCGACTATGTGCGAACGGCGAGTAAGGAAATCTCCGAGGGCGTCAACTCCGGCTACTGCTCGCGGAGGGCAAATATCGACGCGCGCGATCGGGAACGGCAGCCTTTCCAATCAAGTACATGTAGCGCATGCTGTCCGTCCGGGGCATCGGGCGTCCGCTTCGCCTCGCGTCCGACTCGTAGCGCGCGGATGCAACGAAGGAAGTTCGAAGATGCCGGTCAGCCGTGCCAATGGCGTGGACATTCGCTACGAAACAGCCGGCCAGGGCCCGGCGATGGTCTTCATCCATCCGCTGCCCTTCGACCATAATGTCTGGCTGTTCCAGCAGGCGCGGTTCTCGGCGCATTTCCGTACCATCGCCATGGACCTGCGCGGGTGGGGCGCGTCCGGCAAGCCGACCGATCCCTTCACGCTGGAGGACATGGGTCGCGACATCATGGCCCTGCTGGCCGAGGAGGGCGTGACGAAGGATGCCGTCATCGTAGGCTGCAGTATCGGGTCGAAGGTCGCCCTGATGCTCGCCTGCGACCATCCTGACGCGTTTCGCGCGGCGGTGCTCATTGGCGGCAATTCGGGCCGGCAGAACCAGTTCGATCATCGTATCGCCGGTTATCGCGACAGCGCGGCAAGCGGCGAACTCCATCGCTATCATTACGGGCATCTGCGCTATGGCGTGACCGCGCGCTGGGCCGACACGCCACTTGGCAATTATCTCATCTCGGGCTTCGCCGACCGGGGCAAGTTCCTCGATCCCGAGAGCATCGCGCGCGTCTTCGGAGCCCTCACCGTCTCCGACGTGACGCCGCAGTTGCCCGCCTACAGCACACCTACCCTCGTGGTGAACGGCGAGCATGACAATGCGCTCGCAGCTGGCACGAAAACTGCTTCCCTGATCAGGGATTGCGAGCACTTCATCCTGCGGGGCGCAGGACATTGCTGCTTCATCGAGGAACCTGAAATATTCGACGCACGGCTCATCGCCTTCCTGCGCGAACACGGACTTATGCCCGACCAGATGTGACACTACGATGGAGGATTCCATGCCGATGGTTCCAGCCCGACCGCCGCTCTACGGCCTCGCCCTGGCGCTGTTCCTGCCCGCCCCCGCGCGTGCCGCAGACTCCGTCGAAAGCTTCTACCATGGCAAGCAGGTGACGATGATCATCGCCGGCGGCGTGGGCGGCGGCTACGACACCTACGCGCGCACCTTCGCGCGCCATTATGGGCGTCACATTCCCGGCAATCCCTCGATAGTGCCGAAAAACATCCCGGCCGCCGGCGGGCTGCAGGGCGCAAGCACCCTGTTCAACAATTCCGATCGCGACGGACTGACCGTCGGCGCGCTGACGAGCAGTTCGACCCTCGACGGCTTGTTCGGCAATCCCGGCGCCCGCTACGACGTCATGAAGCTCAACTGGATCGGGTCGATCGGCAAGCTGCAGAATGTCTGCGCGACGTGGCACACGAGCCCTGTGCGCACGGTCGAGGAGCTGCGCGGCAAGGAGGTGCTCGTCGGCGGCTCCGGGGCAACCTCCGATTCCGCCGTGATGCCGCGGGTGCTCAACGCGCTGATCGGCACCAGAATGAAAGTCATCACAGGCTATGACGCGGGCGCTGCGACGGAACTCGCGGTCGAGCGGGGCGAGATCGAGGGCGTCTGCGGCCTTGGCTGGTCGACGCTCAAGGCGGCGCGACCGGACTGGGTGCGCGACCACAAGATCAACGTGATTTTGCAGATGGGAATCAAAATCCATCCGGAGCTTCCCGACGTGCCGATGGCGCAGGACTTCGTCACCGATCCGGTGAAGAAGCAGGTGCTCGAATTGATCCTCCTGAGACAGGAGTTCGGGCGCTCCATCGCCGCGCCGCCCGGCGTTTCCGCGGAGCGTGTTGAAGCCCTTCG
>JANYDZ010000511.1 GCA_025363375.1 Hyphomicrobiales bacterium | reverse complement strand
CCGTCGGCACGAAACGCTCGACATCCTTCTTGCACGCGGCCTTTCGCACCGCGGACTTGTAAGTCTCCGCGTCGTCCACACAGGCTGGCTTGATCGGCGGCGCGCAATAACGCAGGCCGGGCGCGGCGAAAGGCTCCTGCGCTCGGGCGCACGACGCGCAAAACGTCAAACCAAGCCACGCCAAAATGGAAATTTTGGAACTAAATGCCATCGGCCAAACTATCTCAGGCGCTCAAGAATGCTCACATAGTTCGCGACGGCGGCGCCGCCCATGTTGAACACCCCGCCCAGCCTGGCGTTGGCGATCTGCATGCCACCCGCCTCGCCGCACAATTGCATGGCGGCGAGCGCGTGCATCGACACACCCGTCGCGCCGATCGGATGCCCCTTGGCTTTTAATCCGCCTGAAGGATTGACCGGCAGCTTGCCGTCCTTCTGCGTCGCGCCGTCGAGGATGGCCCGCGCGCCTTGACCCTTCGCCGTCAAGCCCATCGCTTCGTATTCGATAAGTTCGGCGATGGTGAAACAATCATGTGTTTCGACGAACGAAAGATCGTCGAGCTTCAGTCGCGCGCCAGCGAGAGCGCGTCGCCATGCTTCCGCGCAGCCCTCGAACCCGAGAATGTCCCGCTTTGACATGGGCAGAAAATCTTGCGCGTGGGCGCTTGCGCGAAACACCACAGCGCGCCGCATCGACAGCGCCGCATCGACATCGGCGACGACCAGCGCCGCCGCGCCGTCCGACACGAGCGAACAATCCGTGCGCTTCAACGGGCCCGCGACAAAGGGGTTTTTATCGCTCTCGCGGCGGCAGAACTCAAAGCCGAGATCCTTGCGCATTTGCGCATAGGGGTTCTCGACGCCGTTCTTGTGGTTCTTCGCCGCGATCGCCGCAAGCGCGTCGGATTGATCGCCGTAGCGCTGGAAATACTTTCCGGCGATTGCGCCAAAGACGCCCGCAAAGCCGCCGGCGATTGCGCCATCTTCCGGCAAATAGGAAGCGCGCAGGAGATTGCGCCCAATTTCCGCGGGCGGCGTCTTTGTCATCTGTTCGACGCCCACGACGAGCGCCAGTCGCGCCTGTTTGGCCTCGATGCTGCGAATGGCGGTGTGAACGGCCGCTGAGCCCGTGGCGCAGGCGTTCTCGACGCGCGTGGCCGGCTTGAAGCGCAACGCGTCATCCGCCTGCAGCACCAGCGAGGCGGTAAAATCCTGCGGCGAAAAGCCGGCGTTGAAATGCCCGAGGAAAACCTCGTCGATCTCGGACGCGCCGACGCCGGCATGCGTCAACGCCCCTTGCGCGGCCTTGACGACGAGGCTTTCGACCGTTTCCGATTCGTGTTTGCCGAAGGCCAGGTGCGACCAGCCAACAATACATGCGGTCATGCGTCCTTCTCCCCGCTGCGCGAAAGCCACAAAAACGCCTTGCCCAAGCAGTCTACCGCAAAGATAATGTCGGACGCGACTGTCGACGCCCCAAATCGCCCGGCTTTTCATATAGCCTTCCAAAGGCTAGGAACAGTCTGCGAAGATTCGCGCGCAAACCGCCGTCAGGAATGCCCAATGCCCCTGCACCAGAAACTCATACCTCTCGCCTTGCTCGGCCTGGCCCTGTCCGGCTCCGCGTCGGCAACCCCGTTGCTTGTCATCGACGCCCGCAACGGCGAGGTACTCGTGGAACATGAAGCCACGCAGCGCTGGTATCCCGCCTCGCTGACGAAGCTCGTCACCACTTACGCCGCGCTCAAGGCCGTCCGCCAGGGTCGGATGACCCTCGATACACCATTGCTGGTTTCCGCCCGCGCCTCCCGTATGCCGCCGTCAAAAATGGGATTCAAGCCGGGTCAGGAAGTGACCCTCGACAACGCCCTGAAAATGCTGATGGTCAAATCGGCCAACGATCTGGCGGTCACTATCGCCGAGGGCGTATCGGGATCCGTCGAGTCATTTGCAAATGAAATGAACCACGTTGCCGGCGAGCTGGGCATGCGCGAATCTCATTTCGTCAATCCGAACGGGCTGCATGATCCCGCCCATGTCAGTTCGGCGCGCGACATGGCCATCATCGGCCGGGCCCTGTATCGCGATTTCCCTGAACACGCCGATCTCTACGGCATCGGCGCCCTGAAGCTCGACGACAAGATCATCCCCACTCACAATGGCATCATGGGCCGCTATCCCGGCGCCGACGGCATGAAGACGGGTTTTGTCTGCGCGTCCGGTTTCAACGTTGTCGCCAGCGCCACGCGGGGCGGTCGGCGGTTGATCGCGGTTGTAATGGGCTATCCCAACGCCAAGTCCCGCACCATCAAGGCCGCAAGTCTATTTGACGAAGGCTTTCAGGCGTCCTCAAGCGGCCAGCAAGTCGCAGCCCTCCCCGCGGTCGGGGGCGGCGCTCCAGACATCCGTTCCGAAATCTGCGGTCGCAAGCGGCGGAACATTACCGAGGACGATTTCGCTGTGCCTGTAGTGGGATATGCCCCATCCATAAGCTCCGGGGATAACGACAGCCCCGCGCTCTTTTTCGCCAACGACGGAAAGCCTCCCGCGAGCGCGACGACCCGCGCTGCTTCGATTACGGCCGATCAAATGGCCGTGCGGCCCGAGTTTGAACCCATCCCGGTCTATGTGGGCCGTGCGCCCGGTTGGACCGGGCCTGTTGCCGGCCCCCGTGGCTCCGCCGTGATTGCGGCCAAGCCGAAGCCGGTCGTTGCCGCGGCGGCGAAAGTCGTCACGCAGTCGGCCCCGATCGCCACCAATCCCGACGCCAAGCCAGTCAAGTTGACGGTCGGGAACCCTGCGGCTCCCAAAACGAAAACCGTCAAGACCGCCAGCCATGGCGACAAGGCTGGCAAAGCCAGGCCGGCCGACAAGGACAAGAAAAAGGCCGTCAATTGAACCGGCGGGCCGGCCGATGACCCAGGCGCTCAAAGCGCGCCGCCCGCCGCCGCCGTTCCCCTTGACGGTTTTGACAGGGTTTCTCGGCGCCGGGAAAACCACGCTTCTGAATCGATTGCTGCGCGATCCCGCCCTCGCCGATACGCTGGTTATTATCAACGAATTCGGCGAGATAGGCCTCGATCATCTGCTCGTCGAAGCCGGCGACAACGACATGATTCTCATGGCGTCAGGCTGTCTGTGCTGCACAATCCGGGGCGATCTTGTCTCGACGCTCGAAGACGCGTTGCGCCGTCGGGACAACGGCAGGATCGCGCCGTTCAACCGCGTCATCATCGAAACGACAGGCCTCGCCGACCCTGCGCCTGTTCTGCACACGATCATGTATCACCCCTATCTCCTGATGCGCTTTCGCCTTGAGGGAGTCGTGACCCTTGTCGACGCCGTCAACGGCGAAGCAACCCTCGACGCTCACGAGGAAGCCGTGAAACAGGCGGCCGTCGCGGATCGTCTTGTGCTGACAAAGACGGATCTGCTGGAAGATGAAAATGTCGTTGAACGATTGCGGGCCCGGCTCGCCGCGCTTAACCCGACTGCCAGGCAACTTATCGCCGCGCAGGGAGAGGCTTCAGCGCGAGATCTTCTGAATACCGGCCTGTTTGACGCCGATGCCAAGCGTCCCGACGTGCGCAATTGGTTGAATGCGGAAGCCTTCCAAACATCGCCGCATGCGCACGGCGGCGACCATCGTCGAGATCATGGCGCGCACGACGTGAACCGTCACGACGCGCGCATCCGCGCTTTTTGTCTGACCAGTGAAAAGTTGATGCCCGCAAGCGGGTTAAACCTGTTTCTTGGGCTGCTCCAACAGGCTCACGGCCCCAAACTTTTGCGCGTCAAAGGCATCATTGGTCTCGACAGCGACCCGGGGCGGCCCGTCGTTATTCACGGCGTGCAGCATGTCTTTCACCCGCCCGTCCGCCTGGAACACTGGCCGGATGACGCGCGCACAACCCGCATCGTATTCATCCTGCGCGATCTCGAACCGTCTTTTGTGGAAGGCCTCTGGCGGGCCTTCACTGGCGAAGCCGGCATCGACAGGCCGGACGCCGCAGCGCTCTCCTGCAACCCGCTGAAGCCGCCGACAGGGGGCCTGTTTGGCTAGACTTGCCTGTCCCTGACGAGTTCGAAGATGAGAACGCCGCCGTCAAGCCTCTGCCCGACAAGTCTTGCTCCGGCTTGCGACGCGGCATGCGGAATATCGATTGCGCTCATGGGATCGGTGGCCAGAACAATCATGCCTTCGCCGGGCGCCAGGCGCGCCAGCGCAAGGCGCGTTTTCATTGCGGGCAAGGGACATTTCAATCCGCGCAGGTCGAGCACAGGGCGGCTATTTTCAATGTATTTTGACAGGGCGGGGGTCCATTCGACCTGAGGCGGAAAATAATTGTACCACAGAGCCGCGTCGCGCGGCATGATGCCGGCGCAAGAGGCGGGGGCCTCGGGAGGAAGGGCATGAGTTTTTTTCAACGAATCGCCAGCGAGTTCGCTTACGTGCGCGGCGCGCTGCGAACCCTGCGGCGCGTTGCTCCGATCACCAGGAATCCGTCCCGCACCGTGCGCGAATTGTTTGAGGACCTCGCGCTCCGGCATAAGGATCGCGTCGCCTTATATTCCGATTCCGAACGCCTCACCTATGGCGAACTGAACGGCCGTTCCAATCGTTACGCCCGTTGGGCCCGCGCGCAAAAATTCGCCAAGGGCGACGTTATAGCCCTGTTGATGCCCAACCGTCCGGAGTTCCTGGCCATATGGCTGGGCTTCGCCAAAGCCGGCGGCGTCACGGCCTTGCTCAACACAAATCTTCCCGGGGCTTCACTGGCCCATTGTATCAAGGTAGTCGGCGCGCGCGCCATTGTCGTTGACGCTTCGCTGATCACGTTGTTCGAACCGGCAAGGCCCCTGCTCGACCCCGGCGTGCTAATTTTCGTGCACGGCGAAAGCGCGCGCGGCGATACTCTGGAATATCAACGGATGGACGACGGACTGGCGGGCTTTTCCGACGCCAATATTCCCGCCGCCGAGCGCGTGCCCCTGACCATCAACGACCGCTGCCTCTTTATCTATACGTCCGGCACCACGGGAATGCCCAAGGCCGCGAACATGAATCACTACCGGGTTCAGCTCGCGTTTTTCGGCTTTTCCGGCGTCACCGGCGCGACGATTGACGACCGGCTGTACGACACGCTGCCCATGTATCATTCGAACGGCGGGCTCGCGAGCATTGGCGCCGTGCTGACCGTGGGCGGCTCCGTCTTCATTCGCGAAAAGTTTTCGGCCCGCGAATTCTGGACCGAAGCCGCCAAACACGAATGCACGATGTTTATCTACATCGGCGAACTATGCCGTTATCTGCTCGTCGCGCCTCCCGGTCCGCAAGACCGCGCCCACAAGATCAGGATGTGTTTTGGCAACGGCCTGCGCCCCGACATTTTCGAGCCCTTTCGCGACCGGTTCGGCATAAATCGGATCACCGAATTCTACGCCGCCACGGAAGGCAATATCACTATTTTCAATTTCGATTCGAAGCCCGGCGCCGTCGGCCGCATCCCGAAATGGATGGAGCGTAAATTCGTCGTCAAGGTTGTGCGTTTCGATGTTGAAACGGAAACGCCCGTGCGCGGCCCCGACGGACGCTGCGTCGAATGCGCGCCGGACGAAATCGGCGAAGCCCTCGGCCAGATTCTCAATGATCCCTCTAAGCCCGCCAACCGTTTCGAGGGCTACGCCGACAAAGACGCTTCCGAGAAGAAGATTTTGCGCGACGCATTCTCTTCAGGAGACGCCTGGTTCCGCTCCGGCGATCTCATGCGCAAGGACGCGAATGGCTATTTCTATTTTATTGACCGCATCGGCGACACCTTCCGCTGGAAAGGCGAGAACGTATCGACAACGGAAGTCTCGGAAGCGCTCACAGGCTTTCCAGGCGTGAAAGAGGCGACCGTCTACGGCGTCCGCGTGCCGCACATGGAAGGGCGAGCCGGCATGGTCGCCCTTGCGGTCGAGGACCAGGCGAAATTTGATCTTGAGGGCTTTCGCGCTCACCTGATCGCTCATTTGCCGGAATATGCGCGCCCCCTGTTCATCCGTTTTCAAGACCACCTTGAGGTGACCGCGACATTCAAACAACGAAAAGTCGATCTCGTCGCGGATGGATTTGATCCGGCCAGGGTTGCCGACCCGGTGTTTTTCAACGACCCGCGCACCAGCCGGTTTTCGCGGGTTGATGGCGCAACGATTGCCGAAATCGACGGCGGCGGAATACGCCTGTGACATTGCGACAGCCAGGGACGTGAGCTTCGGTGCACGTCCGTTGCCGCTTGTTGGAAGGCTGTGTTGGCCCGCGAATTGAAGTCCCTTTGCCTGGCGCGATATGCGGGCGGGTCGCCGTTTCAAAATGATACAGCGAAGCTCCGCATCGATCCGCCCCGGGACAACATCAATGGGCGCGTTCTTTCCCCTGTTCGCAAACAAATCGTCCGCGGTCAGTCCGCCGTTATGGCTGGCGGAACGTTTGCTGACGTCCGAGACCGGTTTGACGTCGAACCAAGCAAATCGCGCCGCCATATCGCCGGCTCCCGCTCGCTCCGGCCATTTCAGGATCGAGTGTCTGGGGTGGCGGGAAACGCGGCACCATCTTGTGGAATGGCAGGAACTCGTCACCCGTTGCATTGAACCCAACACTTTTCTTGAACCAGCCTTTGCGCTGACGCTCGCCCAGCACAGCCCCGCAGCGCGAAGGCCGGCGTTCCTGCTGGTGTTTCTGAGGCAAAGGAATGAGGAACCGGGCCGCCTGATCGGCTTGTGCGCGCTTGCGACGGAAGGAAAATTCGACGTCATGGCGCGCGGCTGGCGCCCGGCTCTCTCCGCCTGTGGAGCGCCGCTTCTTGATTCCATACATGGCGCGGATGCATTCGACCTTATGCTGGGATGGTGCGCGCAACGATCCCGCAACGCCGCTGGAATGCTTTTTCCCATGCTGAACGCTGGCGGCAAGACCGCCGCGCTGATCCGGTCCCGCGCCGTCGCGCTCGGCCTTGCGACGGAATCGCTGGGCGTTCACGCCCGGGCAATTCTGCCCGTGAAGCACGACATGCTGAATTGGAGAGATACAATCTCAGCCGGGCGTCTGAAAGAGCTTCAGCGCCAGCGCCGCCGACTGGACGAATGCGGCGATCTGGCCTGGGTCGGCGCGGAAGATCCTAAATCGGTGCGGCTTGCGCTGGAGCGCTTTCTCGTCCTCGAAAGCGCGGGATGGAAAGGCGGGCAAGGCACGGCCCTGCTCAACGACCCCGCAATCGCGACCTTCGCGCGCACGACGACGCGCATGCTCGCGCGGGAGGGAAAATGCCGCATCGATTCTTTTGAACTCGACGGCAGGCCGATCGCCATGGGCATCACCATATCGAGCGGCAAGTCCGCTTCGTTGTGGAAGATAGCTTACGACCAGGAATTCTCCAGCCTGTCTCCGGGGGTGCAGTTCATCCTCGAATATACCCGGCGTCAGATCGTCCGGCCGGAAGTTTCCTTTACCGATTCCTGCGCCGTCGCCGATCACCCGATGATCGATCGTCTTTGGCGCGATCGGATGGGCGTTGAGGACATTCTGGTCGCCGTGACCGCCTCCCGCGCGGAAGCATTCCGGTCCGCTGTCGAGCGCGAAGTTTTGCGCCGACGAACGCGAGATTTCGTCAAAAGGACCTATCATGCCGTGCGAGGCCGACGCGGCGGCAGACCGCTCTCGGCAAGCGTTCAACGCGAATCCGCTCCCGGTAACCATATCCGCTAACTATTCGTTAAGCCGGGTCGCCGGAAGCAAGCTTCAATGCTATAAGCGTCCGATTGTGTCGCCGCTGGGCGTTTGTGCCGGGAGTTCACCCTATGAAGCCTGCCGTAATTTTGGTCGGAGCCGACAAGGGCGGCGTTGGCAAAACCACCGTGTCCCGCGTGCTGCTGGACTATCTAGCGGCGAACAACGTGGTGACCCGCGCCTTCGACACCGAATCCCCGCGCGGCACGTTGAAGCGCTTTCATCCGGGCATCACCGAGATCGTGGACATCAACCATACGCCCGATCAGATGAAAATCATCGACACGCTCAACAGCGCGGGCGCAAAGATCTCGGTCATCGACGTGCGCGCCGGCCAGATGGGCGCGACGCTGCGCGCCTTGCGCGAAATCGGCTTTCTCGACGCCGCGCAGGCCGAGCAATTCACCTTTGTCGTTTTCCACATTCTCGGACCCTCGATTTCCTCCCTCGATGAAATCGCGGAAATCGCGCCTTTTGTGTCCGACGCCAATTATTTTCTCGTCAAGAACTTCATCAACGAAACAACCTTCTTCGAATGGGACCCGCGCACTTACGCCTCCTACTTTCGCAAGATCAAACACGCCGGCGACGTGACCATCCCGAAGCTCAATGAAATGGCCTTCGAGCAAGTCGAACTTTCGGGCGTGCCGTTCTCGGCGTTCGTCAACAACCAGACGGCGGAAGGCGACGCGGCGAAGTATTCTTTCGTGCTGCGCGGCTATGTGCGCACGTGGATGCGCAACATTTCCGCGGAGTTTGACCGTGTTGGCCTGCTCGCGACGTTGGGCGCGAAAGCTCCAAAGCGTTAGCGCGATGACGCAAACGCCGCGACGGCGGTGAGGCCGCGGGATGCAGCGCAGAACGCCCGCATACATCGTATGTTCACCGCAAGCGCGCGCGGGCGTGACCACTGTCGCGCGCCTGTTCGGCGACTATTTTCAGAATCAACGCCGCGAGTTTATCGGCTTCGACACAGACCCCCACGAAACGCCGTTTGCCTCGCGTTTTCCGCGCGAGGCGCGCGTCACCAATCTGTCGGTGATTCAGGGTCAGATATCGCTCTTCGATCGATTGCTGGTGAACGATGAAACGCCGAAAATCGTCGATGTCTGGAACCGCTCGTTCAAGCATTTTTTCGCCATCGTGCGCGAAGTTGGATTCATTGAGGAAGCGCGGCGCCTGTCGGTCGAGCCCATCATTTTGTACGTCGCGGACGAGACGACGTCCTCGCTTGAATCGGCGCTTCAGATCAATCGGCAATGGCCCGACCTCACATTGGTGATCGTCAACAACGAAGGCGCCGCGCCCATGGGGGCCGAGGTGCACGACATCCTCGCGCGTTATCCAAGCGAGCACGATTTGCAGATCCCGCCCCTCGACCCGATAGTTCAGAAAATTATCGAAAGGCCGGGCTTCTCGCTGTCACGCTTCATGCTTGCCCCGCCGACGGACATGTCCATCGTCGTGCGCACCGCGTTGCGCGTGTGGATTAACCGCAATTTCGCGCAATTCCAGAGCTTTGAATTGCGCATGACGATGAGCGACACGCCGTTTCTGAGTTGAGCGCGAAGCTCAACAAGCGCCGGATTAAAGCTTCAGAGCCGCGCGCAATTCACGCAATTGCGCCAGCTTTTCAGACGCGGCTCTTTTGGCGTCGTCCCGCGCGTCGTTCACATCCTCCTCGGCGTCCTTGACCTGCTGGTCGAGTTTCGCGGAGTCGAGTTCTTCCAGCGGTATCGCCTGCTCGGCGAGGATGGTCAGTCCTTTGGAGGACACCTCCGCAAATCCGCCGCGAACATAGAGCCTGGAGGATTTCCCGGCGGCTTCGCCGACGGTCACGACGCCCGGCCGCAGGGACGCCATCACCGGCGCGTGGTTCGCCATCACCATGAACTCGCCTTCCGTGGACGGAACGACCACGGAATCGACATCTCCCGAGAACAGCAGTTTCTCCGGCGAGACGAGTTCGAAGCGAAATGCGGTCATGTCAAAAATCCCCGACGCTGATGCTTAGGCCGCTTCCGCCGCCAGACGCTGCGCCTTTTCGACCGCCTGCTCGATGGTGCCGACCATGTAGAAGGCGGCTTCCGGCAGATGATCGTACTTTCCTTCAACGAGGCCCTTGAAACCCTTGATCGTGTCGGCGAGCGACACCAGTACGCCCGGTGAGCCCGTGAAGACTTCCGCCACGTGGAAAGGCTGCGACAGGAAGCGCTCGATCTTGCGCGCGCGCGCGACGGTCATTTTGTCCTCTTCGGACAATTCATCCATGCCGAGAATGGCGATGATGTCCTGCAACGACTTGTAGCGCTGCAAGGTCGACTGCACGCGGCGGGCGACGTCGTAGTGCTCTTCGCCGACGACCAGCGGCGACAACATGCGCGAGGTTGAGTCGAGCGGGTCCACCGCCGGATAAATGCCCTTTTCCGCGATGGAGCGCGACAACACGGTCGTCGCGTCCAAATGCGCGAACGAGGTCGCGGGCGCCGGATCGGTCAAGTCGTCGGCCGGCACGTAAATCGCCTGCACCGAGGTGATCGAACCCTTGTTCGTGGTGGTGATGCGTTCCTGCAAGGCGCCCATGTCCGTGGCCAGAGTCGGCTGATAGCCCACCGCCGAAGGAATGCGGCCGAGCAGAGCGGACACTTCCGAGCCCGCCTGGGTGAAGCGGAAAATGTTGTCGACGAAAAACAGCACGTCCTGACCGCGGTCGCGGAAGTCCTCCGCCACCGTCAGGCCCGACAGCGCCACGCGCATGCGCGCGCCCGGAGGCTCGTTCATCTGGCCATACACGAGCGCGCACTTGGAGCCCGGGCCGCCGCCCTTCTTGTTGACGCCGCCTTCGATCATTTCGTGATAGAGATCGTTGCCTTCGCGCGTGCGCTCTCCGACGCCGGCGAACACGGAATAACCGCCGTGCGCCTTGGCGACGTTGTTGATGAGTTCCATGATGAGCACGGTCTTGCCGACGCCCGCGCCGCCGAACAGGCCGATCTTGCCGCCCTTGGCGTAAGGCGCCAGCAGGTCGACGACCTTGATGCCCGTTTCCAGGATCTGGCCTTCGGTGGATTGTTCCGCGTAGGACGGCGCATCCTGATGGATGGCGCGCAGGCCTTCGTTCGGGATCGGACCGGCTTCGTCAACCGGCTCGCCGATGACGTTCATGATGCGGCCGAGCGTGCCTTCACCCACCGGCACCGAAATCGGCGCGCCGAG
>JANYDZ010000482.1 GCA_025363375.1 Hyphomicrobiales bacterium | reverse complement strand
GCCAGCGCCAGGCCCTACACGTTCAGCGCCAGGCGCAACGCCAATCAATTGCTGATCGACGGGTCGGCGCCGCTGCCCTCGACGCGCGACAAGATCGTCGCCGCGGCGCGCGCGGCCACCCCCGGGCTTGCGGTCGTCGATGGCTTGAAATTCGCGGCGGGCGCCCCCGCCGGCTACGAAACGCAAGCCGCCTACGCCATCGCTCAGGCGAACCTTTTGGTCGACGGCACGGCCGCCTTTGCCGACGGCGCCTTTTCTGTCGCGGGCGAAGCCGCGACCTCCGCGATCTATGAACAGGCCATGGCGGCGACGCGGCAATTGCCGCAAGGATTGACCCTGGCCAAGGCTGAAATTCTGCCGCCAACGGCCAAGCCCTACATCTGGAGTGCGACACGCGACGCCAATGGCGTAACGCTTGCGGGGTCAGCGCCGACGCAAGCCGCGCGCGCCGCCACCGCAGCGCGCGCCGCGGCAATTTTCCCCGGCGTGACAATTGCCAACCAGATGCAAATCGCGCGCGGCGCGCCCGCCGGCGATTTCGCTGCTTTGGTTGACTATGGTCTGACGCAACTCGGCAAGCTCTCCGGCGGCGCGGCATCGCTGTCCGACGCGGCCTATTCCATCACGGGCACCGCGCCAACGTCGGCAGCCTATGAAGCAGGGATGGCCGCCGCCCGCCAATTGCCGCAGGGTTTGACGCTGGCGAAGGCGGACATCCAGCCGCCCGAGGCGCGGCCCTTTGTCTGGTCCGCCGCCAGTGACGGCAATGTGGTGACCCTGACCGGCGTCGCGCCGAGCCCGGCGGTTCGCGACGCCATCGCGGCGCGCGCGGCTTCGACTTTCGCCGCCGCGCGGATCGTCAACCAGATGCGGATCGCCCGCGGCGCGCCGGCCGGAGATTTTGGCGCGGCGGCCTCATTCGCCCTGGGAGCGCTTGGCAAATTGTCCGAAGGCAAAGCCACCCTGTCCGACGCGCGCCTGTCGATCGAGGGCACCGGCAAAACCGGCGTCGCCAGCGCCGCGATGGACGCGGAGGCGCGCGCCGGACTGCCGCAGGGATTCGCGGTCGCCGCCATCGACGTGAAGGAGCCGGTGATCTCGCCTTATGTCTTCACCGCCGAGAAGACGGAAGGCAAACTCAAATTGACCGGATATTATCCCGATCAGAAAGCCCATCAGGACATTCTGGCGGCTGCCGGGGCGCGGTTCAACGGCGACGCTCTCGACGATCAACTGGCGCCCGGCAAGGGCGCGCCCGCCGATTTCACCGCCGCTGTGACCGGTGGATTCTCGGTCCTGGCGCGTCTCGCCAACGGAGCGCTCGGGATATCCGGCGACAATATCGCGCTGAAGGGCGAGGCCATCTATGACAAGGCCGCCGCGCAGATCCGCGCTGCCTTCTCCGGCGTTTTGCCGCAGAGTTTCAAACCGCAAGCCGAGATCGCCGTCGCCCCGGTCGGGCCGCCGCTTGACGCCGCCGCCTGCCAGCCGAAGTTCAACGGTCTGCTGGCGAACGGCAAAGTCCAGTTCGAAACCGCGCGGGCCGATTTGCACAAGGACTCGATTCCTTTGCTGGACCATATCGTTGGCGTCGCCCTGCAATGTGTCCACAGCGAGATCGAAGTCGGCGGCCACACGGATTCGGACGGCGCGCCCGACCGAAACCTCAATCTGTCCAAACGGCGCGCCCAGGCCGTCGTTGATTATCTGACCGAAGCGGGCCTCGATGGCGCGCGCATCGCCGCCATGGGTTACGGCGAGCAGCGTCCGATCGCGTCGAACGACACGGCGGACGGCAAGGCGCAAAACCGTCGGATTGAAATAAGCGTGAAATAGGGCGGGCGTTGGCATGTTTTATGATTTCCAGAATAGCTGGGGCTGGCTTCTCGCGGCCTTCATTGTTGGCCTGATTGTCGGCTGGTTGACCTGGTCAGGCGCGCGCCGATCGGGCTGGTTCGACGGTTGGGCGAAATGGGGCGCGGCGATTTTCGTCGCCGCGCTGGCAATTGCCTTTCTGCGCCTGTTTCCGGGACGTGCGGGTTTCTGGGTCGAGACCGCTCTCTGGTTTACCGCTTCCTACATTGTCGGCTGCTTCCTCGGCGGCTGGTTGCGCGCCGCGCTTGGGATGGAGGCTCCCGCAGCGACGACTGCGCCGCCGCGCGCCATGGCCGCCGCCGCCCTGGTTTCGCCCTCGGTCGAAATCTTCGGCCAGGACACGAGCGGCGCCTATCCCGGCGCGCGTCCCCCGGATCTCGCCGCGCCGAAAGGCCGCGCCGACGATCTCAAGTTGATCAGCGGCATGGGCCCGCTCAACGAGAAGTTCTGCAACGCGATCGGCGTGTATCATTATTCCCAGATCGCCGGATGGACGCCGGATCACCGCAAATGGTTCGACCATCATCTCTCGCGTGCAGGATTCGTCGCCGCCGAAAAATGGGTCGAGCAGGCCAAAAGCCTCGCCGCCGGCAAGGACACGGATTATTCGGCGGCGGCGAAGGCGGGCCGGGTTGCGCCCGGCGTCGGACTTCTCGACGCGCCGGTGGGCGGCGCGGGCGCACAGACGCGCGCGCAAGCGGCGGAAGCGAAAGAATTGAGCGCCGACGCGATGCGCAACGAGCGCGCCCGGCAGGCTTCCTACGAAGCTGAACGTCAGGCCGCCATCAGGGCCGCCGCCGACAAGGCCGAAGGTCAACGCGCCGACGCCTTGCAACAGGGCGCAAAGACAGCGCAAGCCGAGCGCGAATCCGCCATCCGCGCTTCCGCCGACAAGGCGGTGGCGGTGCGGTCAGGGAACGCCGCCGCGGCGACAGGCGCGGTCGGGCTTGTGGACGCCGGTGCGAATGACGCGCAGAGGCTGTCCGCCGTGAGAGGGGAGGCGGAGAGGGCGGAGGCCGCGCGCCTGGCCGCCGCGCAAGCCGCGCAACAGGCGGCACTCAAGGCGGTTGCCGAGCGGGCGGAGGTCGCGCGCTCCGTGGCGGCGAAGGTCGGGACCGACCGGCAAGCCGCTGCAAAAGCGGAATCCGAACGTGTGCAAGCTGCGCAGCTGGCAACGGCCAGGGTTGAAGCAGAACGCGTTGAGGCCGCTCGCGCGGCAGACGCGAAAACGGCCGCTGACGCCGATCCCGCCGCAAAGCCCGCCGCTCTGATTCTCGCCGCGGGCGAAAACGGCGACGATCTCAAATTGATCAAGGGGATCGGACCCATGAACGAGCGGATATGCAACGCTCTGGGCGTGCATACCTTCAAGCAGATCGCGGAATGGTCGCCGGACAATGCGGCCTGGGTGGGAAACCATCTGAAATTCCCCGGTCGCATCGAGCGGGAACACTGGATCCCGCAGGCGCGTCTGCTGGCGGCCGGCGTCGACACAGACCATTCGGCGGGGGTCAAATCAGGCCTGATCAAGATCGACGAGAGCGCCGACGCGCCCTTGTCGGCAACCGACGCCGCCGACCTGCGGCAGGGACTGCCGCAGGTCGCCATCGGTGTAGAGGGAGAAGACACGCATGCCGGTTCGCGTCCGCTTGGTCTGGCGGCGCCGCGAGGCGGCAAGGCCGACGACCTCAAGCGCGTCCGCGGGATCGGCAAGCAGAACGAGGCGCGGCTGCACGGGCTTGGCATCTGGCATTTCGATCAGATTGCAGGATGGACGGAAGAGAACGTCAAATGGGCCGGCAGCTATCTCGCCTTTCCCGGACGCATTGATCGGGAACACTGGATCCTGCAGGCAAAGGATCTGGCCGCGGGTCGCGAGACTGATTTTTCGAAAAGGGTCGCCGCCGGGCTGGTGCCGACATCTGCGGATGACGGCACGCGCGGCCAGAGCAACGTGGCGAGCGCGGCACTGGAAAAATGATGTGTTTGACCTTGTCTGACTTCCGAAGTTTATGCGATATCCTATTGATATAGAAAAATTTTATATTTCGCATGCGGTTTCGACGAAGGCTGAGACATGCTCGAGGGTCGGCGCGTCCAGCAACAGCGGCGCGTGGCCCTGGCCGGGGATCGTGCAGGATGAAAACCGCGGATGGCGCAGCGCCATCTCGGCAAGCGTAGCGATCGACAGAAGGTCCGAGTTCGCGCCGCGCAGGGTCAGGACGGGCACGTTGCGAAGGCCTTCGAACTGAGCCCAGAGCTGCGGGATCGGCGCTTCGAGATCCAGCGCCGCCAGGGGCTTCATCAGATTGGGATCGTAGCGCGTTTGAAAGCGGCCATCCTTTTCTTCGTAGGTTAGACGCGCAAAGGCCTCCCAGTCCCGCGCGGAAAGCCCGGTAAACTGAGAGCTCATGATTTGCTTCGAGAGATCGATCGCGTCGCTCCAGGATTGGGGCGCCGGCAATTTCCCGACATAACCGCGAATGCGCATGAGCCCCTTGGCTTCGATCACCGGCCCGATGTCGTTCAGAACGACGGCGCGCAACAATGCCGGGCGTGTCGCCGCAAGCGCCATAGCGTGCAGGCCGCCGCGCGACGTGCCGACGATAACGGCTTCGCCGATGCCCGCAGCTGTGAGCTGCGCGAGAATGTCGGCGTTCTCCACCATCACATCGTAGTTTTTCCAGTTCGGGTCCCATTCCGACAGGCCGCGCCCGCGATAATCAATGGCCACGACGCGGCGACGCGCCGACAACGCTTGCGCGAGCGCGTCAAAATCCGCTGCGCTGCGCGTCAAACCGGGCAGGCAAACAATGGGCGTGGCGTCGGTCCCGGGATCATAATCGCGCAGATGCAGCTTCAAGCCATCGGGCGCCGAGCAGAAACGGGAGACGGGCATGGGTGGAGTTGACTGGGGGGACGTTGACATGGGTGGAGTTCCGGAAAAGGACTCCAGTCTAGCAAAGGTTGAGCCTGAAAGCGCCTGCGCTTTGTCATTTTCGGGCGTCCGCGCTTTTTATTGTGTTGCCAATGTCGAGATTCGGTTTGCCGCCCAGACGAACCCTGTAGATCTCGAGGTTCTCCACGATACGCTGCACATAATTGCGGGT
>JANYDZ010000455.1 GCA_025363375.1 Hyphomicrobiales bacterium | reverse complement strand
GAAACCAAATTCGGCGCGACCAATTCAGGCGCGACACCGGTCGTTGAACCGCGCGTCGCCAACGCGCTGCTCGGCACAAAGATAGGCATTGTCACTGGTTATCCAGGCACCGGTGATATTTTTCTCGCGGTTGAGCGCGGCGAAGTCGAGGGCGCCTGCGGCACGGGGTGGACAGCGCTCAACGCGGCGAAAGCAGATTGGGTGCGCGAGGGCAAGCTGCGCATTCTCGCGCAGAACGCCATGAAGCGGCATCCCGCAGTGCCCGATGCGCCGCTCCTGCTTGAGTTCGCGAAAACCGATGAACAGCGCCAATTGCTCGAATTGCTCGCCGCGCCGCAGGACATGGGGCGACCCATTCTGGCGCCGCCGGATATTCCCGTGGAGCGCCGCAATATTCTGCGCAAGGCGCTTGCGGAGACAGTCGCCGATCCTGCTTTCATCGCCGAAGCGACGAAGGCGGGATTGCTTATCAATCCTGTTTCAGGCGCCGATATTGAAGCCGTGCTGGCGCGCGTCGCGAAGATGGACCGCGCCTTGATCGCAAGGATGGCGGCGCTTCGGCAATAGGCGCGCGCCTATTTCTTTCCGCTCATCGAATGTCCCCTGGCTATGTAGTCGCGCATGAACGCGATGAAGTCCGGATTGGCGGTGAGCCTTTCGCGAAAGGCTTTCTCGGCGGCCTCGCCAACATTGAGCGTCGGAACGACTTTCATTACGCGCAGCGCGTCGTCGCGGAATTCCGGATCCCGCGTCATTTTTACAAGGCCGGCGCGGACGGCGTCCGTCGCTTCCCGTGGCGTGCCCGGCGACATGACGTAGAGGCGCAGGAACGTCGTGCCGGTGCTGTTCAGGCGGCGGAAGGAATCGTAGAGGATGCCTTTTGGCAGTTCGCCCTTCACCTTCTTGAGGAACTCCTCATAGGTGAGCGCGTCGATGCCTTCGGCGTCCGGCGAGCGGGCGAGGCCTTCGGGCGTATCGACGGAATTCATCCAGAGAGGAATGGCGTAGCCCTTGTCGACGAGGCCAGGTTCGACAGTGGCGCGATAGCTCGGACTTGATTCCGCGTAGAACTGAATCTCGTTGCGCTCAAGGGCCAGGCGCGCGTCCGCCGTGTTGCCGTAACCACTGATGTATTTGTGGGGAATGCCGAGCATTTCAAGCTCCATGCGTTCGCGCAGGTCCTTGTCGCTGTCGGCGGTGAGGCCGCCGACCCAAAAGTCTTTCGCTTTCAAAATGTCTTCGGGTCTTCTCAGGCCCGGCGCGATATCGGTGCGCGCAAACGTAATGGTGATGCCGCTGACGCCGCCAATAAAGGCGTATTTGGACATGTCCGCCTTGAAGTTGGCGTCGCCCATGGCGGCCTTCGAAGTCACGCCGGTGAGAAAGCCGAGCGTCGAACCGTCGGGCGGCGCCACGGTGCCGAGCCAGTTCGCGCCGACAACGCCGCCCGCGCCGGGCATGTTGCGGATGACGATTGTAGGATTGCCCGCGATGTGTTTGCCGAGATGGCGCGCTACGACGCGGCCTTCGGTGTCGGCCGGGCCGCCGGGCGCGTAGTTGATGAGCAGGCTGAGGGTTTTGCCGGCGTAGAAGTCGGCGGCCACGGCTGGTTGCGCGGCGAGCAACGCCATGTTGAGGACTATGATGGCGCGGCAATTCATTCGGCGGCTCCGGTAAATGCTTTGGGGACATGCTACCGCAGCGGGCGCGACAAGCAATGGCTTGCGATTGCGCGGCGGCGCGATCTAAACCATCATTGTGGGCAAAGCCCACGCGCGGAGCGGGTGGTAAACGCGGGAAGTTTGCAATGCGGCGATCAGATTGTATTTGGGCTGTCTGCTTTGGTTGGCTCGCGCAGGTTGAGCCGTCGGCATTCGCCGCGCAAATGAGCGACTTCTATCGCGGGAAAACCATCTCGCTGATCGTCAACTACACCGCCGGCGGTCCGACGGATACCGAAGCGCGATTGCTGGCTCGGCATCTGGTGAAACATATTCCCGGCAATCCCACCCTCGTCGTGAAGAACATGGGCGGCGCGGGCGGGATGATGGGCGTCAACTGGCTCGGGCAGGTCGCGGTTCCCGACGGCATGACTGTCGGTTATGTCACCGGCATTGTCGGCGCGATGGCGCACGAAACGCCATCGCTGAAAGTCGACGCGACGAAGTTTCCCTTCGTCGCCGGCGTCGAGGGCATCAGCGTCTATTATGGACGCAGCGATCTTGGGTTGAAGAAGCCCGCCGATATCATGGCGATCAAGGATTTCTGGATTGGCGGGCTGACGCCGGACAACGACAAGGATCTGCGGTTGCGCGCCGAACTTGATCTGCTTGGCGTTCCCTATCGATATCTTAGTGGTTATCCCGGCGCGGCCGAGGCGCGGCTGGCGCTGGAGCGAAGCGAGATACAATTCACCGTCGAATCCATGCCGACCTATCGTGCGTCAATCGAGCCATCGCTCGTTCAGACGGGACGGGCTGTTCCCATCTGGTACGACACGCAGGCCGATGCGAGCGGCGCGCCGCATCCGGACGCCGCCGGCATCGAGGCGCTGCCTTACGAGGGCTTTTACCGGCAAGTGAAAGGCGCGCCGCCCGACAATCAGCTTTGGCGCATGAACATTCTCATGAAAGAGATTGGCTCGACGTTTCAGCGCACGATCAATTTTCCGCCGGGCGCGCCGCAAGAGGCGGTCGATATCTGGCGTCACGCCGTCGCGGAGGTCGAGAATGACGCGGACTACAAGGCGGACTGCATCAAGACGATCAAGTTTGTACCGCGCTTTTTGATGGGACCGAAGATCGAGGCGGCATTTTACGATTCTATGCGCGTCGAGCCGAAGCTGAAAGCGTTCATTCAGGATTACATCGAGCAAGGCAAGGCGATGGGGGGCAAGTGAGCGCGCATTTTGCGACCCAAGCTGTTATGCCTTAAAAGCGATATTGTTTGCGGGCGCTGCGACGCATGCGATCTGGAATTGAACCCCGTGGCTGAAAACACCCTCGACGCATGGATCGCCCCGCGCCTTCCCGCGCGCATGGCTCTCGCCGGGCGTACGGCGCGTCTTGAACCGCTCAACGCCACGACCCATGGGGTCGACCTTTGGACCGCCTTCAAGGGCGACGACGCAATCTGGCGCTTCATGGCTTACGGGCCTTTCGCGACGGAAGCGCTTTTCAGACAATGGCTCGAAAGCCGCGTCGCTCCCGATGACCCACTCACCTTCGCGATTGTCGATGTCGCCCGCGGGCGCGCGTCCGGACTTTTAGCGATGACGGCGATCCGGCCCGAGGCGGGCGTCCTGGAGATGGGCCACATCGTTTTGTCGCCGGCGCTGCAAAAAAACACGGCGGCGACTGAAGGGATTTATCTGGCGTTGAACCATGTGTTTGCGCTCGGCTACCGGCGCGTTGAATGGAAATGCGACGAACGCAACCGCGCCTCAAAGCGCGCGGCCAAACGACTGGGATTTCTCTTCGAGGGTTTGTTTCACCAGCACATGGTCGTCAAGGGGGAAAATCGCGACACTTCGTGGTTCGCCCTGCTCGACCGGGAGTGGCCGGCGCTGAAGCGCGCTTTCGAGAATTGGCTTTCGCGCGGGAATTTCGACGCGGGTGGAATCCAGCGGCGTCCGCTTGCGGCGTTTCAGCCGGACTGAACGCGTCTGCTTCAGCGCATCATTTTTCGGATGCCGAGGGGTTGTCCGCCCTCTTTCGGGTCTTTCCACCAACTGCCGTCTTCATGGTGTTCGAACATCGCTTTGTGGCCTTTGCGCGCGGTGAGCGCAAGACGGCCCCTATCGAGTTGCCAGCCGAGCGGGTCGAAGACGACGATGCCGTTGTCGCGGCAGGCGGGAGCCAGTTGCGCCTTGGCGCTGCCGCCGGGACTTCTGGCCGACTGATCGCTGAAGGTCAGCATGCAGCCGACATCCTTGCCGCTTTCGCGCAGTATTACATAGCGACCGGGGAGATCGGCAGGGCGTCCGCTGAAGGGCTTCAGAGCGGTGGTTGGGCCGCCAGGCGCGGCGGCGGTCGACCGTGGCGCCTGGGCGCTCTGGCGCTGCTGCCCCTGCTGGGGTTGCTGCGCGGCCGGAACCGGCGGCGCGGCGGCATTGGGCGCCTGCGCGGCGGGAGCCGTCGTCAAGGTGCGTATGCCGGGCGCAGGGATCGGGCGCAGGGTGCTATTGGGATTGGCCTGTGCATAGCGCTGGCGTCCGGTCGGGATCAACTCATAGGTTTCTCCTTCCGGGCCCATCGCGAAAAGACTTTCCGCTTCGCCGGGCGCGAAGCTTAGGATTGGCGTTCCCGCCTTGTCGCCAAGTTCAAGCGCCTGTCCAGGCGCCACATTCCAACCGCCGACGTCCATGAGGATCGGCAAGGCGCGCCGGCATCCAGCGGGCATGCCGATCATGTGGCCTGCGCCGGTCTGTTGGTCCAGGCGTAATTGCATGCCGCAGCGGCGCTCGGTGTTTTGAAGGGCGATTTCCCAAGGGCCCGCGGCTGTCTTTGCCGCAGTCAGGTCAATGGCTGCGCCGGCATTGGCCATGAGGGTCAGGCTTGCCGCGACGCCCATGCCGATGCCGATGGTTCGAATGTTCCGCCGATTTAACCTGTCCAGGCCTGCAAATATGTTCATGCGTTGGCTCCCGCATTCCGGTCGATCAAATCTGGCCGCTCGAAATCCATCCACTATTGTGCCTGTGTCGCGGCGTTTCGCCAAGGCGTCTCCGCGACCGGCGTGAGGGGTGGGCCGCCCGAAACAAACGCAACAAGGTTATCGACGACAAGTTGGCTCATCAGATCACGCGTTGGACATGTGGCGGAGCCAACGTGGGGAAGCAGAACCACATGCGGCATGGCGATCAGTTCCGCCGGAACAGCGGGCTCGCCCGCAAACACATCGAGACCCGCCGTCAATATGCGCTTTTCCAGCAAGGCTTTGATCAGGTCGGGTTCGTTCACCACCGTGCCACGGGCAATATTGATGAGAATGCCGTTCGGTCCGAGGGCGTCGAGGACGCGGGCGTCCACCAGATTGCGCGTCTCGGGGCCGCCGGGAATAGTGACCATGAGGATATCGCAGGCTCGCGCCATTGCCTCCAGCGATGCGAAGTAGGGCCAGGCGACATTCGCCTGCGGACGGCGGCCGTTATAAATAATTTTCACACCGAAGGCCTCGCCGCGAGTCGCGATAGCCTTGCCGATTCGCCCGAGGCCAACGATGCCCATCGTGCGTCCTCGCAGGCTGGCGGTGAGGGGAAACGCCTTCTCCAGCCATTTGCCTTCACGCAGGAATTTATCAGCCTGCGGCAGTTGGCGGACAGCGCAAAGGAGCAGGCCGAAGGCGGTGTCCGCCGTCTCGTCCGTGAGAACATCCGGGGTGTTCGTGATGACGATATTGCGGTCCGCGGCGGCCTTCGCATCTATGTTGTCGTAGCCCACGCCGAGATTGGCGATCAATTCGAGTTTGGGAAAATGCGCCAGAAAGCCGGCGTCGACGGGTCGCGAGACGCCTTCGGTGAGAATGGGCACGCCCGTCGCGATGAAGCGCAGCGTCGGCGCGATTCTGGCGACGATGGATTCCATATCCACGTCGCCCCAGCCCTTCACCACATTAAAACGCGTTGCAAGACCTTGCTGCACGAGGGGCGGCATGGGCACCGGCAACAATACGTCAGGCATGCTCATTGCGGGCTCTCTTTTCAATCGCTTCGCTGAAAGGCTTTATTGCTTTTCGATTCCGGCTTTTTCGATAATTCCCGTCCAGCGGTCGATTTCCGATTTCAACTTGGCGCCGATCTCGGTTGGCGTTGTTGATTTCGCCTCGATGCCCACATCGAAGAAACGCTTCTTCGTGTCGGGATCGGCGAGGATCTCCACCATGGCCTTGTTGATGGCCTCTATGATCTGCGGCGGCGTGCCGACAGGGGCAAAGAGCGCGTTCCATGACGGGACGTCGAAGCCCGGCACGCCTGCCGCGGCGACGCTCGGCACATTTGGCAAAAACGGCGAGGTCTGAATGCTCGATGTCGCGAGGGCGCGCAACTTGCCGTCTTCGATATTGGATTTCATCGTGGCGTAGGGATCGACCGCGATGGCGATATCGCCGCGCATGGCCGCGAGCAGGACGTCGCCGGTGGTGCGGTAGGGGATGAACCTGATGTCGATATTCGCCAAGGTTCGAAACAGTTCGGCGGACAGATGCTGCGTCGAGCCGATGGCGACGGTTCCAATATTCAGGGAGCCCGGCTTCCCGCGCGATTCCTTCAACACATCGCCCAGCGTTTTGAAGCGGCTGTCGCCGCCGGTCGCGAAAACGAAATCGAATTGGCCGATGCCGGAAATAGGCGTGAACTCCTTGACGGGATCGTAACGCAGGTTTTTGAAAAGGCCGGTGCTGATGGCTGTGCCATTGGTGAACAGGGTGAGCGTGTAACCGTCGGCGCCTCCGGAGAGCGCGCCGCGCGCCGCGTTGATGCCGCCCGCGCTTTGCATGTTTTCAACGACGAATTGTTGGCCGAATTTCGCGCTAAGGCGTTCGGCGGTGATGCGCGTTGTGATGTCGGCTATGCCGCCCGCCGCAAAAGGCACGGTGATTTTGACAGGCCTTGTTGGATAGGATTGCGCCGCGGCGGGATCGAATGTCAGGGTCGGCGCCGCAGCCACGACGATCATTGTCACGAGCGCAAGGCGGTTGAAGCGCATCCAGCGTGGTCTCGTCATGCAAAACTCCCGTCCAGCGTTTTCGTTGGTTGCCGCATCCGGATGCAACATGCGCGCCGTCGGGTCAAGAGCAGCGTCTTGCATCGAAATCCTTCCGGCGCTAAGGGCAAATGCAGTCCCATCGCGGCGCGGTGCATCATGTCCGGAAAAATTATCATAGCAGGGGCGGGCCTCGGGGGCCTCGCGGCTGCGTCCTGCCTGATGCAGGCGGGATATGACGTCGATGTTTACGAACAGGCTCCGGCGCTCGCGGAAGTCGGCGCCGGCATCCAGATCAGCGCCAATGCTTTTCACGTGATGCGGCATCTTGGCCTCGGTGAGGACCTGTTGCGGCTGGGCGTGCGCCCCGGCGCTTATGTGTTTCGCCTGCATGATACGGGCGAAGAGTTGCAGCGCTTTCCGCTTTCGGCCGAACACGAAGCCGCGCATGGCGCGCCCTATGTGCAACTGCACCGCGCCGACCTGCACGAATTGCTTGCGGCGCGCGCGCGTTCCTTCAAGCCGGATGTCGTACGCCTCAATCATCGATTGATCGGATTTATCCAGAATGGCGTTGGGGTCCAGGCGCATTTTGCCAATGGCGCGGTTGTGAAGGGCGATATGCTGATAGGGGCGGACGGACTCAAATCGATCGTACGAAAACTACTCTGGGGCGATGCGCCCGCGACCTATACGGGCGATGGGGCCTGGCGGCTTGTTGTGCCAGTGGAGCGGTTGCCGCAGCCGCGGCTGGATCCGGTCATGAATGTCTTCATGGGGCCCGGGGGGCACGCGGTTTGCTATTATCTGCGCGCGGGCGACCTGTTGAACTTCGTCGGCATCATCGAGACGGACGATATTTCCGAAGAATCCTGGACCCTTAAACTGCCGTGGGAAAAGCTGAAGAAGGATTTCGAGGGCTGGCATCCGGCCATTCAGACAGTCATCGACTGTGGCGACAAGAACGAGGTCTATCGCTGGTCCCTCCACAACCGCGCGCCGATCTATGAATGGGGGCAGGGACGGGTGACTTTACTGGGGGATTCCGCTCATCCGACGCTGCCATATCTGGCGCAGGGCGCGGTTATGGCCATCGAGGATGGCGCCGTGCTGACCCGGGCGCTGGGAATGGCCGGCTCTATTGAGGACGCGCTGAAACTCTATGAGCGCAACCGTGTCGAGCGGACGGCAAAGATCGTGGAGCAATCGACTTTTAATCGCCGACTTTTCCATTTGCCGTCGGTACAAGCCATGCGCGACGCCTTCGCCAAACGCAACGAGGGCGAAGACAGGAACAAGTGGCTCTATTCGTACAATCCGATGACGGTGGAGCTTAGTTAGGGGCGCTTGGGAAGGTTGAATTTGTAGTCAACCGATGAGGAGTACAAGGACTCGCTGGGGCGCTTGATCAGGGATAATTGGCTCAGGGGCGGGCGACCGCCTGTCATTGTTCCGTCACACGCTCCAATCGGTCAATGAATTCCAGTGTTTTGGCGATGCCCTCGGGGCTGGTCAGCACCACGTGTTCGGCCTTGTCGAAGGTTAAGAATTGCTTCGGCTGGTTGGCGAGCACAAAGAGCCTTTCTCCGAAGCGGATGGGAATTGTTCGGTCGAGAGCGCCATTCATCATCAACAACGGCGCGCGCACCTGTGCGATGATGTCGCTTGAGGAAAACCGATCCCTTAAGATCAGGGATACCGGGAACATCCAGTAACGATCCGCCGCCACGTCGGTCGTCGAGGAATAGGGCGAATCCAGCACAACGCCAGCCACAACGCGGCGGCTCGCCAGATGGACTGCGACGCCGGTGCCCAGCGAGGCGCCGATGACGACGATATCCTCGGGCGCGTGGCCAAGTTCTCGCGCCTTCGAGTAGGCGGCCTCGGCGTCAAGATAGAGCCCCGCCTCGCTCGGGGCGCCGCTGGAGCCGCCATAACCGCGATAGTCGATAGCGAGCAGGCCGGTTCCGTCCGCGGTCAGCGCGCGAAAAACGGAGGCGCGGTCAGCAAGCGTGCCGCCGTTGCCGTGAAAATAAAGCGCGAGTTTCTTATTTTGCGCAGGCGCGGCGTGCCAGGCGACGATTGTCTCTCCATCCGTTGTAAAAAGGCGCAAGACATCGGCTTGTGGAAAGCCGGCTTCAACCGGGCTGAACTGCCGGGGATCATTGGCGAAGACCAGCTTGCGCTGCATGAAGGCAAGCGCGCTTAACGCGCAGAGATAGGCGCCCGCGAGCGAGACGATCAGAATTTTGACCACTTTCATATTGCCTGTCCGCCAGCGCGGGGGCTTTAAAATTGCCCACTGCGCCATGACGTTACACGCGCTGGCGCGTCCTGGATGCGTCGGACCGGAAATGTCTTCGCTGAGCGGGAATGGCGGTCTACCTGAGCTCGCCACGCCCAAGCCGGGCCGTCCAGTCCGCGAGCCTGGTCAGGCCTTCGGGATGTGTCAGCACCAAGTGTCCCGCCCCTGGCACGCGCAGGAATTCCTTTGGCTCCGGCGCGAGCGAGAACAGCTTTTCGCCAAACCGGAACGGAATGGTTCGGTCCGCTTCGCCATGCATCATCAAGATGGGCGCGCGCGCCTTCTGGATGAGTTCGTCGGAATGAAACCGGTCCCGCATCAGCTGCGACACGGGAAACATCCAGAAGCGCGCCGTGGCGACATCGAGCGTCGAGGAATAGGGGGCGTCGAGCACCATGCCCGCGACATCGCGCCGCGAGGCGAGACCGACCGCGACGCCGGTGCCAAGGGATTCTCCGACCAGCAGGATTTCATTCGGCGTGAAGCCGAGCGCCCGCGCCTTGTCATAGGCCGCGTCGGCGTCCAGCCCCAGTCCTTGCTCGGTGGAAGACCCGCTGGAGCCGCCGAACCCGCGGTAATCGATGGCGAGCACCCCCATTCCATCGGCGGTCAACGCCCGCAGCATGTAGCCACGGCGTCTCAGCGATCCGCCATTGCCGTGAAAATACAGCGCCAGCATTTTGCCTGGAGCCGGCCCGACGTACCAGGCGATGATGCGTTCATCGTCGATCGTTGACAGGCGCATGACGCTGGCTTCGGGAAAGCCGGCGTCGGCGGGCGAGCCCTGCGCGACGTCATTCAGGTACAGAAAATCGCGCTGCTCGACATAGAGCGCCGCGAGCGCCGCCAGATAGGCGCTGGCGACGATGATCGCGATCCACTTCAGCGTCTTTTTCATGCGGCTCCCGCGCGCGATTCGACCAGGGGAAACGCAACGTCGGCGACGCCTTCAGGGAATTGTCGCTCGAGGTTTAATGCCCCAGCGCCTTCACGATGTTCTCCACCATTTTCTTCGCGTCCGCGAACAGCATCATGGTGTTGTCGCGGAAGAACAGCTCGTTTTCGACGCCGGCATAGCCGGCGGCCATGCCGCGCTTGATAAACAGCACGGTCTTGGCGCGCTCCACGTCGAGGATGGGCATGCCGTAGATCGCCGATTTCGGATCGGTCTTGGCGGCCGGGTTCGTCACGTCATTGGCGCCGATGACGAAGGCCACGTCCGTCTGCGCGAATTCCGAGTTGATATCCTCGAGTTCGAACACTTCGTCGTAAGGCACGTTGGCCTCGGCGAGAAGCACGTTCATGTGGCCGGGCATGCGGCCAGCGACCGGATGGATCGCGTATTTGATGGTCACGCCTTCCTTCTTCAAAAGCTCGCACATTTCACGCAGGGCGTGCTGCGCTTGCGCCACCGCCATGCCGTAGCCCGGCACGATGATGACCGATTGCGCGTTCTTCATGATGTAGGCGGCGTCATCCGCCGAGCCTTGCTTGACGGGGCGCGTCTCGACAACGCCGGTCGCAACAGATTCCTCGCCGCCAAAACCGCCGAGGATGACGGAGATGAAGGACCGGTTCATGGCTTTGCACATGATGTAGGAGAGGATCGCTCCCGACGAGCCGACCAGCGCGCCCGTGATGATCAACGCAAGATTGCCAAGCGTAAAGCCAATGCCGGCCGCAGCCCATCCGGAATAGGAGTTGAGCATCGACACGACGACCGGCATGTCCGCGCCGCCAATCGGGATGATCAGCAACACGCCGAGCGAGAAAGACGCGAGCACGATCAGCCAGAAAACAAGGTGGCTCTCGCTCGCCATGAACGCGATGATCCAGACGCATGTAACAACGGCAATGCCGATATTGATGAGATGGCGCTGCGGCAGCATGATCGGTTTGCCGGACATGCGCCCGTCGAGCTTGGCGAAAGCGATGATCGAGCCGGTGAAGGTGATCGCGCCGATCGCCGCGCCGAGCGACATTTCCAGCAGGCTCGCGCTGTGAATTTTGCCAAGCGAACCGATGCCGAAAGCCTGCGGCGCGTAAAGCGCGCCGGCCGCCACCAATACGGCGGCGAGGCCAACGAGCGCGTGGAAGAAGGCGACGAGTTGCGGCATGGCGGTCATCGCCACGGTGCGCGCGCGCCAGGCGCCGATGCCGCCGCCGATGGCGATGCCGGCCAAGACGAGCAGCCATGACATAAGACCGGACGGCAGCTTGTACAGCAGCGTGGTCACGACCGCGATGGCCATGCCGATCATGCCGTAAAGGTTGCCCTGGCGCGACGTGGAGGGATGCGACAGGCCGCGCAGCGCCAGAATGAACAGAATGCCGGATACGAGATAGAGAAGGGCGGCTAAATTCGCGCTCATGATCTCAGCCCTTCTTTTTGTACATGGACAGCATGCGCTCGGTGACGAGGAAGCCGCCGAAAATATTCACGCAGGCGAGGATCAAAGCGATGAAGCCGAACACGCGGGCCCAAAGTGGGCCGTCGTCGCCCGGCGTGGAAGCATCGACGCCGACGGACAACAGCGCCCCGACCACGATCACCGACGAGATGGCGTTGGTGACCGACATCAGCGGCGTGTGCAGAGCCGGCGTCACCGACCAAACGACGTAATAGCCGACCGCAATCGCCATGGCGAAAATCGCGAGGCGAAAAACGAAGGGATCGATAGCGCCGCCGGAGGCCGCATGCGCGGCGTCGCCAGCCGCGCCCGCGATCTGGTCGGAGTAAGACTCCGCCGCCTTGCGAATGGTCTCGATGAATTTTTCCGTTGCTTCGTTGGCCATGAAAACAAGCCCTCTCTGTTGGGCATTCAGCGATGTTTGCCGCGGGATTACGCCTTCGGCTGGAAATTCGGATGCACAATCGCGCCGTCTTTGGTCAACAACGTCGCTTTGACAAGTTCATCGTCCCAATTTGGCGCGAACGCCTTGGTCTCTTTGTTGATCAGAGTTTCGACGAAAGCGTAAAGATTGCGGGCGTAAAGGCTCGACGATGTCGCAGCCAGGCGTCCGGGCATATTGAGATGGCCGACAATCTTCACGCCATTGTCCGTGACAAAGATTTCGCCCGGCTTCGCCAGATCGCAATTGCCGCCGCGTTCGACCGCAAGATCGACAATCACCGAACCCGGACGCATGGATTTCACCATGTCCGCGCTGATGAGTTTTGGAGCCGCGCGACCCGGAATCAGCGCTGTCGTGATGACGATATCCTGCTTGGCGATGTGGGACGCGGTGAGCGCCGCTTGCTTCGCCTGATATTCCTTCGACATTTCCTTGGCGTAGCCGCCGGCTGTCTGCGCCTGCGCGAACTCTTCGTCTTCGACCGCCAGAAACTTCGCGCCAAGCGATTCAACCTGTTCTTTTGTCGCGGGCCGCACGTCCGTCGCCGTCACTATGCCGCCCATGCGGCGCGCGGTCGCGATAGCCTGCAGGCCGGCGACGCCGACGCCCATGATGAAGATTTTCGCGGCGGGCACAGTGCCGGCGGCGGTCATCATCATCGGCAGCGCGCGGCCATATTCGGCGGCGGCATCGACGACGGCGCGATAGCCGGCAATATTGGCTTGCGAGGAGAGAACGTCCATCACCTGCGCGCGCGTGATGCGTGGCATGAACTCCATGGCGAAGGCGTTGAGCCGGGCGTCGGCCATCTCCTTCAGCGCCGCGTCCGCGCCGTAGGGGTCCATGATGGAAATGATCGCGCCGCCTTTTTTTATGCCGCCGAGGACGCTTGGGGAGGGGCGGCGCACGCTGAGCACCAGATCGGCGTCAGCCAGGGTTTCGAACGCGCCCGAGGCGAGCTTGGCGCCGGCGGCCTCAAACTCGGAGTCGGGAATGCCCGAGGTTTTGCCCGCGCCTGTCTGCACAAATATCTCGACGCCGAGTCCGATCAACTTTTTGACGGTTTCAGGCGTTGCGGCGACGCGGGTTTCGTTCGGATCGGTTTCCGAGGGAATGGCGATACGCATGCGGGGCTCCGAAGGGAACCTGATGGTTCCGGCGCGGGAAACGGCCACGGATCGCCATCAGCCGGCCCGTCCGGGTCGGTTTGGCAGCCCGTAACAAAAAAACTCTAGAGGAGGGTTACAGCCATGAAGATCAGCAGGGCGACACAGAAGATCGTCCCCCATTTCGCCAGCTTCGTGAAAAGTTTATAGGTAGCTTCATGTTCAGCATAATCCATCGCAGGATGGCCGCCTTGGACCGCGTGGTTATCCGCCATATTCGTCCTCGTCTGTTAAATTCGATGCTGGGTTGATAGCCGAAAGCTCGGCAGGGGGCAATCGCATGCGCCGTCAAAGTTGTGCTCTTTTTGGTTGCATGGGGAGGCTCGACTGGCGAAAAATTCAGCGTTTTGAGAACGCGAAAAAGGGAAGCGATGCGCGCTGTTAGATTGAAGCGGCCGTTCTGGTCTGGAATGAACGCGTTGGCGATTTCCCTAGCGGCATCGCCATCGGTCGCCGCAGAATCGGAGGCCTGCCGCATGTTGGAGGCTCGACATGCTTCGCTAAATGGGCCCAGCGCCATGGAAACAAGCCTGCTGCTGTTTTCCGCCGCCGACAGCGGCTGCTCGGCGTTGGGCATGATTTTGCTGGACCATGGCGCCTCGGTCGATGCGCGGGATCGATTGGGCGCACGACCCCTCGCGCATGCGGCCAAATCCGGCCAATCCGCCATGGCGATCCAACTGTTGAGCCGCGGCGCGCCCATCAACGCTCGCAATCTCGCTGGCGCCACCGCGCTTTACACGGCGGTTGAGGCAGGCCGCACGGCGCTTGCGAGCGAACTCATCGCGCGCGGCGCGGATATCCACCTTGGCGGCAAGGATGCGGTAGCGCCGCTCGCCGTCGCCGCCTTCAATGGCGATGCGGGCCTTGTGGAACTGCTTTTAAACTCGCACGCCAACCTCAACGCGCTGGATGCCACCGGCAAGACCGCGATCTGCTACGCGGCGGGCCGCGCGTCCGTTGCCGTCGTCGCACTGCTGCTCGACAAAGGCGTCGATGTGAACGCGGCCTATGGCAATGATCTTACGGCGCTCATGTGGGCGGCGGGGCATGACGAGCGTTATCCGGAAAGCGAAGGGGTCAAGACGGCGGCTTTGCTTCTGAGCGCGGCGCGCGGCTGGAAGACCGCGACAACCGCGGGCGCACGCCGCTGATGATGGCGGCCGAAGGCAATCACGCCGCGATGGCGGCGTTTCTATTGAGCAAGGGCGCGGACGCGGGCGCGCGCGACAAAGCGGGCAAGACAGCGGTGGATTTGACGGCGAGGACGGCGCTGAAGGAGCTGTTGGGGAAGCTGTGAATCATGCTTCCGGCATCCTTCTTTCCTTCAGCCACGATCGCGACCCGAACGTCTTCAAGTCATTCGTCCGGTCCGCCGGGCGCATATCGCGAAACATCGACTTGAAGGTGGACCGCGCCTTTACGCGGGTGAACCAGTTGGCGGGATGCGGGCGATGGCCGGTCCACATATTTCTCCTGTCGCGCAGACGCAGAAGCCGTGGTGGTAGAGTTCAACCATTGATGTCACCGGCCCGCCAGATATTCCGCTAAAGCCGCCAGATCCTCGACCGAAGTCGCCAGCATCAGATCGGACATGCCGGGATTGTTGCCGCGCGCGCGGGTGCGAAATTCGGAAATCGCCTTGGCCAGATATTCGCGGCTCATGCCCGCGAGGCGCGGCACAGTGCCATCGCCCTGCCATTGATCAAAATGACAGCCGGTGCAGCCGACCGAACCATTGGCGCGCACGGCGCGTTCGGCCACTTCTTTCGGCGCGCGAGGTTGGCCAAGATCGGGCCATGGCTTTTGGGAAAAATATTCGGCAATCGCCAACATGTCGTCGCGTTCGAAATTCGCCGCCATCGCCTGCATGATCTCGTGCTTGCGGTCGCCGCGTTTGAAATCGCGCAGCTGAATATAGAGATAGCCCCGCATCTGCCCCCAGATGATCGGCGTGACCTTCTCCTGCGGCTTGCCGTTCTCGCCATGACATGAGCCGCAGACCGCGACTTGTTCGGCGAGGGCCTGGGCGGCGGCCGGCGCGGGTGTCAACGCGCATAGGCCGGAGACCAAAGCCACGTTAATACGCTTCGAAAACATCATGCGAATTCCCATTTTGCCTGAAGGCTTTCGCTGAAGAAAAAGGACGGCGCCCATAAGGCCCCGTCCAGTTTCCTCGCTCAACTCAAAGCGCCGCGCTTACTGCGTGAACGCCACGATCGAATTGCCGCGCTTGAAGTCAAGTTGGGTGTTTCCGCCCGCGCCGACCACGATGTATTGCTTGCCGCCCACCGAATAGGACGACGGCGGCGCGTTGACGCCGGCGCCGGCGTTGAAGCTCCACAATTCCTTGCCGTTGGAGGAATTATAAGCGGCGAACTTGCCGTTGCCTTCTCCGGTAAACACCAGCCCGCCCGCCGTCGCCAGAATGCCGCCGATCATCGGCTGCGGCGTCTTCACCTGCCACTTGATCTTGCCGGTGTTGTAATCGACCGCGGTGATGTTGCCCGACTGCGCCTCGGACGGGATCACTTTGAACGCGCCGCCGAGCCAGAGTTTACCGTTCGGATAAGGCGAGCTTTCAACGTGATATGTCATGGGCTGGTGCAGGTTGATCGCATAAGCGAGGCCTTGTCCCGGATCCGTCGCCATCGGGGACCATTCGACGCCGCCGTTGGCGCCCGGCAACATGCGCGCGCCTTCCTTTGTCGGCAGCACCCACATATTCTCTTGCGGGACCATCGCGTCGGAAAAGCGGATCAGACTGCAATCCTTGCGGTCGTGCACATAGACATGGCCCGTCTTGCCGCCGTGGATAACGGCGGGGATCGTCTTGCCGCTTCTGTCCTTCGCGTTGACAAGCACCGGGGGCGACACCGCGTCGAGATCCCAAACGTCATGGGCGATGTACTGGGAGTGGCAAACATATTTGCCGGTTTCCAGATCGACCGAAACCAGGGAGTCCGTGTAGAGATTGTCGCCGGGGCGGATGGAGCCGTCGAGATCGGGCGAGGGATTGCCGACCACGAAAAAGATGCGGTTGGCGGCAAGATCGACAGCCGGATTCTGCCATACGCCGCCGCCGAGGGTTTTGTAGGGGTCGCCGGTTTTTGCGAGTTGGGCCTTCTCGGCCTCGATATTACGGTGCATGTCGCGATCCGTGGCATCTTTCATCGCCCACACGCCGACGGAATTTTCCGGCGTCGTGTTGAACGTCCAGATCAGTTTGCCGGTCTTGGCGTCATAGGCCTTCACGAATCCACGGATGCCGTATTCGCCGCCGTTGGTGCCGATCAGCACCTTGTCCTTCACGACGGTCGGCGCCATCGTTTCGCTGTAGCCGGCTTCGGGATCGGCGACCTGCGTCTCCCAGACAACCGCGCCTGTTTTCGAATTCAACGCGACGAGCTTGGCGTCGAGCGTGGCGAGATAGACGAGATCGCCGAGCACCTGCACGCCGCGATTGTTGGGGCCGCAGCAATAGGTCGTGATCGGACCCATCTTGTGCTTGTAATGCCAGAGTTCTTCGCCCGTCTTCGCATCGATCGCATAGACGTGGCTGAACGAGGTTGTGACGAACATCACGCCGTCAACAACGATCGGCGAAGTCTCCAGAGATTCCCTTACTTCGGTCTGGAAAATCCAGGCGACTTTCAGATTGCGGACATTGTTGCGGTTGATCTGTTTGGCGGGATAAAAACGCGTCTGCGCGTAATCGCCGTTGGTAAGGAGGAAGTTGTTGACGTCATTGGCGGCTTTGTTCAACAGGTCCTGACCGACGCTCGGCACTTTCGCCATACGAGCGGCTTTGACCGCATCTTGCTTGATCTCTTGCGCGAAGGACGCGCCCGCCACTACGGCAATAGCCGCCGCGCCAGCCAAAATTGTAGCGTTCCTTTGATACTGACGCACGCCGACCTCCTTGCATTCCAGGTTTCCGCTCGAAAGAATTGCGTTCGCGGAATTGCAAAAATTGTCTGGGGACTGCTCAATGTCAAGGCATTCTGTGCGACCTTAAGCGTCACTTTGAACAAAGCTGCGCCATCCTGTGGCGCGCAATGCGCAAGCGGGACGCGCCCTGCAACCATGCGAAACGCGGCTCGTCGAAGTTGCAGGTATCGGTTCCGCGCGTATGCGATTCAGTGGAATTTTGGTCGCCGGAAAAGAGCGGGAGAGAGGGAGACTTGGCGGGAAAGTCTTGGCGGGGATTGTCGTCATGCCGAATCCAATGCAGATTGGCGGGCCGCCTGGAAAAGGGCCGACTTGAACGCAATCAATGAATATCAACGCGGGGAATACGCCATGAGATCTATCGCAAATTTCGCCGGCAAGGGCGCGTCATTGGGGCTCGCCGCCGCTCTGTGCCTTAACGTCACCTTTGCCTTCGCGGCCGACCCTTTCGCGGTCACGTCCTCCGCTTTCAAGGACGGCGATGTCTGGCCGGCGAAATTCGCCGGCGCGGACCCGAGCCGCACCAGCCCGCCTTGTCCCGGCCAGAACGTCTCGCCGCCGCTGGCGTGGTCTAACGCGCCCGCAAACACGAAAAGCTTCGCGATCATGATGTACGATCCCGACGGCGGCAACGGGCTCGGCGCGGTGCATTGGGTCGCCTACAATATTCCGCTCACGAAGACATCGCTCGCCGAGGGCGAGGCCAGCGCCTCGCCGAAGGATTTCACCGGCGGCAAGAACAACGTTGGCCACGATCATTATTTTGGGCCCTGCGGCCCGTCGGGCCATTCGCTGCATCACTACATCATCACGGTCATCGCGACGGACATCGAGCCGGGCAAGCTGAAGGCCGGTCTCGCGCGCGACGAATTGATCGGAGAACTGCGCGGTCACGCGCTCGCGCCCGCCAGCCTCGTGGGGCGCTACACGCGGCCGTGAAACGATGTCAGCGCGGGCGACTGTTTGGCCCGCGCCGACTGCCTTGCTCCCTCCCCCGGCTACTTGGCGGCCCCAGGAAACGCCGGCAGTTTTCCAACGTCGCGAGCGTCGTGCTGGATAATCAACATGGCCTTCATGTTCGTTGCAATCGTCTTGATTCGTTCCATCGAGGCCACCGTCTGCGCGCGGTCGTAATTGAACGCCGGCACGCCGAAGGCGTTGTAGTTCTCCTGGAAATGCACGGCGTCGCCGCTGAGGATAACGGCCCCGGTCTGCGGCAACTTTACCATCAAGGACTGATGTCCCGGCGTGTGTCCCGGCGTGCGCAGCACGATCACGCTTCCGTCCTCGAAAACGTCCTTGTCGAGGTCAAGCGGTTCGACCTTGCCCTCGCCCTTGATCCAGCTTTCGAACGGCTTGAAGTTCACGCCCGTGGCGGGCTTCGGCGCGGTGATCGCTTCCCATTCCCGTGCGCCGATAAGAACCGTTGACTTGGGAAAGGAGGCGACCTGGCCGGTGTGGTCGGCGTGATAGTGACTGATGCCGACATATTTGATCTGCTCGGGTTTGACGCCGAGCTTCGCGAGTTGATCGACGATGCTCTCCTTCGGCGCCACGTTGGGCGCCGTCATCGCGTGGCCGGTGTCCCACAACAGATAGTCGTTGTCGTGCTTGATGATATAGCAGCTGAAGACGAACTGCAACTTGAGATCGCCGTACCCGTATGTGTCGGAGAAGCGCTGGTTGACGGGCGTGGGCGCTTGCGGCGTGCCGCAGTCGAGGCGCGTGAGCGCCATGTCCGGCGCCGCCTGCGCCGCCGCGAGACCGGCGAGCGAGCCGGCAAAGGCCGCGAGAATCGTCCGTTTACGTTGCATTGTTTTCTCCCTCCGGGCATTGTTTAATTTGTCGCCCGCGCGGTTCGGCTTGCGGCGTGGATGACGCGGCAGCATACACCGGTCCACATGCGAACGGAACGTCTCTCCCCGCATATTCTTGCCCGCCATTTTCTTGATGGCGCTCACCCACTCGAAGCCGCGCCTTCCGCGCCCGCGCGCAGCCCCACCTTCTCCATCGCCTCCCGCTGCCCTTTCGCCACCTTCTCCACCGAAAAATCCTCGCCGATCGCCGCTTCGAACAACCGGTGAAAATTCAGCCGCGCGTCGAGATGCAGGAACACGCCGCCGAGGCCGATGGCGGCGCGGTCCATGAACACGAATTCGCGCGGGATTTTGACGGGGCCTTTTTCCTTCAGCGTCGTGTGCACCAGAAACGCCTCGCGACGTCCATATTTGCCGGGCTCTACGCCGTCCGCGATGGAACGCACGCGGTCGTCGAGCAGTGGTCCGTATATGAACCGCGCCCAGATGTTCAGCGCTTCGATCAGGTCTTTGCGCAAGCCCTTGAAACCCCAGGTTTCATAGGCGTGCACG
>JANYDZ010000396.1 GCA_025363375.1 Hyphomicrobiales bacterium | reverse complement strand
CGCGCACCCGCTACAAGCCGATGATATGGCGTTGGAGCGACGCCAAGGCCGGCCTCGACGCGGCGGGCCGGCTCATCAACGCCGAGCAGGCCGAGCGGCGCAATTTGTTCATGGTAAACCCGGTCGAAGGCAACCATTACGACACCTTGCGCACGCTCGTCAGCGCCTATCAGATGATCCTCCCCGGCGAGGAGGCGCGCACCCATCGGCACTCGCCCAACGCACTGCGCTTCGTTCTCGACGTCGCCGATGACTGCTTCACAATCGTCGATGGCGTGCGCATCGATATGAAGCCCGGCGACGTGCTGTTGACGCCGGGCATGTGCTGGCATGGCCACGGCAACAAAGGCAACCGACCGGGCTACTGGATCGATTATCTCGACGTGCCGATCGTGCATCTGATCGAGCCCATGTTCTTCGATCATTGGGAAGACGGCCTGCAGCCGGTGGAAAAGACGACCCGCGACAGCCCATTTGTGTTCGGCTACGAAGAGCAACTGCGGCGGCTGAAGACGGCGAAGCCCGACGCCTGCGGCCGCACGCGCGTGCGGCTTGAAGCGCCGTCAATGCCGACGACCGGGCTCTATATGGAAAAGCTGGTCGCGGGCGCGCCCGGTCAGACCATCCGCGCGACGGAGAATATGATTTTCACCTGCGTGTCAGGCAAAGGAACGACGAGCATCGGCGATGCGACATTTGCGTGGAACCGCGGCGACACCTTTGTGTCGCCGACGTGGCACGCTTTGCGCCACGTCGCCGGCGAGGACGCGGTGCTCTTCTGCGTGTCCGACGATCTCATGCAGAAGAAGCTGGGATTTCACCGCGAAGAAGCGTTGGCGCAATGCTGATTACGCCACCCGATATTTCGCGACGATCTTCTCGTCGACGCTAATCCCGAGCCCCGGGCCGTCGGGCACTTGCAAACGCCCGTTCTTCGGAATCGCCATCTCGCCCAGCGGCGAGGCCGCGAGATCGGCGAAGTAATATTCAACGAGACATTCGCCGGGCATGGCGCCGATCAAATGCAGGCCCGCCGCGAGGCCCGGCCCGTACCAGGGCGTGTGAGGCTCCGCTTGCACGCCTTTTTTGCGCGCGTATTCCAGCGCTTTCCAGCATTCGGTGACGCCGCCCATCTTGATCGGGTCGGGTTGCACGATATCGACGGCGCCCGCCTCGACGATGCGGCGCACATCAAGGATATTGCCGAGGTTCTCTCCCGCGGCGATGGGAATCGACGTCGCCGCGCGCAGCGCCGCCAGAGCCGCGTAGTCGTCCGGCGGGAACAGCGGCTCCTCCAGCCATGTGAGATCGTAGGGCTCAAGCTTTTTCGCCATCTCAAGCGCCTGCGCCGGCGTCCACGTGCAATTGGTGTCGAGCATCAGCGGGTATTTCTCGCCCAGCGTTTTCCTCGCCGCCGCCGTAGTCTCGACGGCGCGCTCGTGCAGTTTCACGTGTTTGTAACCGCGCTTCAGCACCGTCTCGCAGACGTTGTGGACATGCTCCGCCGTTTCGAGGCGCAGCAAACTCGCATAGGCTTCGATCGTTTTCTTTTTGCCGGTCGAGCCCAGCAACGTGTGCACAGGCAGACCCTTCGCCTTGCCCGCGATATCCCAGAGCGCGATGTCGAGCCCCGACAGCGCGAAAATCACGGGACTGTTGCGTCCCATGTTCTGCAACCGCTTGTGCAGATCGAACATCAGCGCGCCAATGTCGTCGCAGTCGCGCCCGACGGCCATGGGCGCGACGAGCTTCTCTATGATGTAATGCGTAACCGGGCAGCAAGCGAAACCAAAGCTTTCGCCCCAGCCGACGAGCCCCTGATCGGTTTCGACGCGCACATAGACCGAATCCATCGTGCCGCGCGTGCTGCCGGTGCCCAGCATCGGCTTTGGCGCGCCATGCTCGAAGGGAATGGCGATGAACATAGGTTCGATTTTTGTAATTTTCATCGACAACTCCGTTGAGCCGTTTGCTACGCGTACAGCTTCCCGCCAGCCAGCCAAGCCTTGCCGCGCGCGCAAAGCGCCTCAACATGCCCGCCTTTCAGCCCGGGCATGTCGAGCTTGATCTTGTAGCCAATCTGCTCCTGCAAATAGGCCAAATGCCGATAGCCCTCGGGAAAACGCGCCAGAATAGCCGGATCGAGGTTGAGTTTCGCGGCGGGATCGACCGGGTCCATCCGGTCCTTTTCATAAATTGGCTGACGCAACACAAAGCCCCACTTGCCGTTGCGGCGTTCGATGAAATCATAGAACCGCCCGGTGCAGACGACATCGACGAGCACGTCGTGCACGACGGCGCGTTGGCTGATCGTCATTTTGGTTTGTGAAATGGCGCGCTCGCCATTGAGATCAATCGAATTGCCGCCAAGGAAATGCAGGATCGAAACGCCTTTGGTCCATCCCGCCTTGCTCATGGCGATGAATTCATCCGCGGTGCCCTGCGTCCAGGTCGCCTGCATGACGCCATCGTCGTGCCAGACGGTGCGAAACCGGTCCCAATCGCCGGCGTCGCGCCAGACGGCCCAATTGTCGACCAATTGTTTGATCGTCAGGCGGTCCAGCAAGTCCATATCCATACTCGATCTCCAGGTCTTTCTTCAAAAGGCCTTATGGTCTTTCTTCAAAAGGCCTTATGGCGGAGTTTTGCAGCCTCGACAATTGTAAACGCTGCGTTAACCTTTGCCCCCCTAAAGTAAGGCTGACGCTAATCAATCCGCGCTCGGGCGCCGATTCGGGGGCTTGCTTGTCGAAACGGCCGACATATTCGCTGGTGCTGCCAATTTTTAACGAACAGGCGGTCCTGCCTTTGTTGTTCCAACGGCTCGACAAGGTGTTGGCTGAGCTAGATGGCCCCGCCGAGGTGATTCTCGTTGACGACGGCAGCGCGGATTGTTCTTCAATCATCCTCGACGCGCGCGCCAGGACGGATTCGCGCTATCGTTATATCGGGCTGTCGCGCAATTTCGGCCAGCAGCTCGCGATGACCGCGGGCCTCGACGCCGCCGCCGGCGACGCTGTGATCCTGATGGACGCCGATTTGCAGGACCCGCCCGAAGTCATCCTCCAAATGATCGCCAAATGGCGCGAGGGCTATGAGATCGTCTATGCGCGCCGCGCCACCCGCGCCGGCGAAAGCAAATTCAAACTCGCGACGGCGAAGCTCTTCTACAAGACCATGAGCACGCTCGCTTCGGTCGAGATTCCGCAGAACGTCGGCGACTTCCGTCTCGTCGACCGCAAGGCGCTGGAGGTGTTCCGCTCCATGCGCGAACAGGACCGGTTTGTGCGCGGCATGTTCGCCTGGGTCGGCTTTCGCCAGATCGCCATCGAGTTCAACCGCGAAGAACGCGCCGCCGGCGAAACCAAATGGCCCATCGGCAAGCTCGTCAAGCTCGCTGTCAATGGGCTCGTCAGTTTTTCCGACGCGCCGCTGCGCCTTGCGCTGTGGATGGGCGCCTGCGTCTCCGGCCTCGCCATGCTCTATGGCAGCTATGTCATCGTCTCCCGGCTCACGTCCGACGATTACGTTCCCGGTTGGGCGTCAACCATTGTCGTAGTGGCCTTCCTCGGCGGCGCGAACATGCTTCTGACCGGCATCCTCGGCCTTTACATCGGCCGCATTCACAACGAGGTGAAGCGCCGTCCGCTTTATATCGTCGGAAAGACCGCGGGCTTCGACCAGGAAGCCGCGTTGCCCCTTGGCAACGACATTGAGGAGCGCAGGCGCCGCGCCGGCTGAGCCGGACAGGCGCGGCGAAACAAAATGAGCGCCGCCTTCGAACAGGCCACATCGACGCCGCGTTCAACGCGCTTTGGCGTGGCGTGCGCGCGGTTTTTGGCGCGGCGCGAATGCGCTGTTTTCTTCGTCTTGTTCGCAATGCTGCAACAATCGCTGGGCCATCACAACGCCGATAATTCGTGGCTGTTCACCGTGTGCGAAAAGATACTCGACGGCGCGCGCCCCTATAGCGACATTATCGAAACCAACCCTCCGGCCTCGTTCCTGCTCTATTTGCCGGCGGCGATGCTCGCGCGCCTGCTGCATTTGCCGATGGAATTCGTGGTCTCGGCCTGCGTCTTTGCCGGCGCGCTCGCGAGCATCGCGTTCGCCGGCCGCATAGCCCGCGCCGCGGACATGTTGCGCGCCGACGAAGTCGGTCTTTTTCGCAGTTCCGCGATTTTCGCGCTGATCGTCCTGCCGGGATTTTCATTTGCTGAGCGCGAACACATTGGCGTCGTCGCAATCCTCCCCGCGCTGGTCGTTTACGCCGCGCGCGCCCAGGGCGCCGGGGTTTCCCGCAACCATGCGGCCGTAGCGGGAGCGCTCTGTGGCATGACAATGTCGCTGAAGCCGCATTTTGCGCTGGTCGCCGCATTTCCCATTGTCTTCGCAATCTGGCGCCGCCGCTCCATCGGCGCGGCGTGGCAATGGGAAAATTGCGCCGCTGCGGGCGTCGTCTGCGGCTACGCGGCGGCGGTCTTCGCTTTTTTTCCGAACTTTTTCGAAGTGCTGCCGGCGTTGTTGAGCGCCTACGTGCCGGTGAAGGAGCCCCTGCGCCTGCTGACGCTCGAACCGTGGTTTCTTTGCAATCTCGTATTGATCGCAGCCCTGCCCGCATGCGCTCCCCGCGGCGATGTCCGGGTCGTCGTCGCCGCGCTGGCCTCGCTCGGCTTTGCCGGCGCCTATCTGCTGCAAGGCAAGGGGTGGGTTAATCACGGTTATCCCGGCGTCGCCCTCGCGCTGTTCGCGCTTTGCCTCGCCATTGCGCCGGGGATCACGGCCTTTGCCGAACAGAACTTTGACGCGGCGTGGCTGCGCGCGCGCCTCGTTGTCCTTTACTGTTTCCTGCCGGCGATACTGGGTTTGCCTGTTTTATTTGGCGCCGTCATTCAATTCACGATGCGCGAGGAATACGCCGGACTGACCGAAGCCATACGACGCTTCGCTCCGGCCCATCCCAGGCTAATCGGGCTCACCGGCGATCTCGACATCGGCCATCCCCTGGTGCGGCGCGTTGACGGCGTGTGGGTCGGGCAACCCCATTCGCTCTGGTTGATGAACCACGCGCAATTGCTTGCCGATTTCAAACGCGGCGACGCGGCGCTGCTCGCCAGCTTCATCGAAAGCGATGCCCGCATGTTTGCGGTCAATGTGCGTCAAAACCAACCCCACGCTATCCTCGTCGTCAGGGACGCCAATTTCGCAAAAATGCTTGCCAATCCCGCTATCGCCGAAGCGATGACCGCCTATGCGCCGGCTGCAACTCTGGGCGAAATAGAAGTCTGGACGCCTAAACAACCTCCGCAAGCGGCAAGGTAGTAAGGATATCACACGCTGATTCGCGTCAATTTGCGCGTTTGCGATGATCGGCGGTTTGTGTCACAAATTGTTCATCGGAGCAATGGGACTGGATCCCATAGCCTCACGTTTGCTTCTGCGCATCGGCAGGCGCATGCGGAGCTGGAGCATGTTCGCATGGCCCAAGTCGGACTCGATAGCCAGGTCGGACGCGATAGCCAAGTCGAACTCCCGACCCAGGGCGAACTCGCGGCGCTGGCCCAAAGCGTTGTCGCAAACCCGCGTGTCGGAAGCACGCCCGGCCATCTGATCCGTCGCTGTCAGCAAATTGCCGTCGCGATCTTCCTCGACGAATTCAAATCGACCAGCCTGACGCCGGTTCAATTTGCCGCGCTGTCCACAATCGCGGCGAAGCCCGGCCTCGATCAAAGCGCGCTCGTCAATCTTATCGCCGTCGATCGTTCGACGATTGGCGCCATTTTGCGCGGGCTCGAACAGCGCGGCCTTGTCTCGCGCGTCACGCCGCAGCACAATCAACGCGTCAAACAATTGTTCATTCAGCCCGCCGGCGAGGACCTGCTGCGCGCGACGCCGGTCGCCTGCCAGCGCACGGACGAACGCATTCTCTCGCCGCTTTCAACTCGGGAGCGGGCGATGTTCATGTGTTTGCTGGCCCGCGTCGTCGATGGCAACAACGAATTCAGCCGCGCGCCCGTGCGCCCGCCGCGCGCAATTGGCGGCGCTGACGGGTGAAGAAGCTTGTCCCGCCCATCGGCGCCCTGACGCTTCGCCAGGCGCGCCTCGCAGCCAACTATCCAAAAAATCCCAGACGCCCGGCGATCACGCCGGCAACGACCGCGCAGATCAACGGGATCAGCGGATTGACCTTCGTCAGGTTGATGGCAAGGGCCACGCCAAGGGCGATGGCGACGCCCAGCCAGTCGCGCACCGCGACGCGCGCCGTCACAAAAGCGCTGGCGAGGATGAGCCCCACGACAATTGGCGGCAGCGCCTTGCGCAAAGTCGCGTACCATGCCGCGCGAGCAAGGCGGTTCTCGGCGCGGTTCGCCGCAAGCGCAACAAGCGATGTCGGCACGACCGTTGAGAGCGTCGCCACAGCGAGGCCCGCAACGCCTGCGACCCGCCAACCCACAAGGCTCATCAGCAGAATATTCGGCCCCGGCGCGATCTGCGAAATGGCAAAGGTCGAAACAAACACGTCGTTCGTCATCCAGCCGTTGATCTCGACCGCCTGCCGATGAATCTCCGGAATCATCGTGGCGATGCCGCCGATGGACACAAGCGCGGTAGAGGCGAAAATAAACGCCATTTTGAGCAACAGGTTCCCGGTCACTTTTCACGCCTCCAGAATCCAGCCGCAGCGGCGAAAGGCGCGAGAACAAGGATCGTCTGCAACATGGGCCAGCGCATGACGCCGATCGACGCGAAGGTGAGCGCGCAAAACGCAACCGCCGTGGGCGAATTCAAGATGTTGCGCGCGAGCTTGGCGCCAGTACCAAACGTCAGACCTACGGCGCCCGCGCCCGCCGCCAAAGTCGCCGCGCGCACGTCGGGCAATTCCGCATAGCGGTCATGCAGCTCCGCCAACGCCACAAGAATGAAAAGCGGCGCGGAAATTAGCCCCGACAGCGCCAGCGCGGCGCCGACGGCGCCATGAAAGCGGTCGCCGATTATCGTCGTCATATTGATGAGATTTGCGCCGGGCAACACCTGTCCCAGCCCCAGCACCGAGGCGTATTCCTTCGGGCTCAGCCATTTTCGGCGCTCGACAATCACATGATAGGCGGAAGCGGCGATGCCGCCGAAACCGAAGAGGCCAACGAGCATGAAGCCCGTCATCAGATCAAGGCGCGTCATTTTGACGGGCGGCGGCGTTTCAAGCGTCGACACGAAAGCTCGATGTTTTGAGAAATCCCGAACCCGCTATAACATGAACCAACAACGCGCCGGCAACCGGCGCCCGCGACACGGCGGGGAGAAATTATGAAAGTGTGTATTTACGGCGCCGGCGTCATCGGCGGCATTCTGGCGAGCGCTCTGGCGCGAGCCGGGCACGAGGTCAGCGTGATCGCGCGCGGCGCGCATCTTGAGGCGGTTAAAGCCGGCGGACTTACGGTCGTCACGCCGGAAGAGCGCGTAACGTCCCGCGTCGCCGCCGGTTCCGACCCCCGCGATTTCGGCGTACAGGATTTCGTGATCGTCGCCACGAAGACGCCCGCGTTTTTTGATGTTGCCCGCGGCATCGCTCCGCTCATCGGACCGCAAACGCTTGTCGGCTTCGCCGTCAATGGAGTCTACTGGTTTTATGGCGACGGATTTTCGCCGCCCGGCGTCAAGATCGACATGCGGCGCCTCGATCCAGAGGGCTTGCTGCACAAGGTTATCGGCGCCGAACGCTCACTCGGCATTGTCTGCTGGGGCGGCGGAGAGATCCGCGAACCCGGCACAATCGTCGCGACCCGCGCCGGCGGAAAGTTCATTGTCGGCGCCGCCATGCCGCACATGAACGCCCGGGCCAAAGCGCTGGTGGAGACGTGCGGCGCAAAGGACGTCTCGCTGGAATATTCCGACGACGTGCGCGCGCCCATGTGGCTGAAGAACATCAGCGTCATCGGCAACTTTGCTTTCTGCGCGCTGACCGGCGGCACGATCGCGCAGGCGCACGCCGACGTTCCACTCTATGACGCGCTTGTCGATCTCAACGCGGAAACGCATGCCGTCGCGTTCGCCCATGGCTTCACGAAACTCGGATTCGACGCCGCAAAATCACGCAGGAACCCAGGCAATTCCCCGCACAAGCCCTCCATGTTGCAAGACCTCGAACGCGGGCGCGCCATGGAAATATCCAGCACGTTCCTCATCGTGCGGGACCTTGCGCGGCAGGCGGGTTTGAAAACGCCGGTCCTCGACGTCGTCGCCCCCCTCGTCGCCGCGCGTGGACGCAATGCGGGCTTGTGGAGCGAGTGATGGGGGCACGACGGCTCGCGGCGTTCGTTATCGTCGTTTCGGCGCAAGCGGCCGTCCCCGCCCGCGCCCAGAGCGCCTCCGAATTTTTCGTCGGCCGCCAGATGCGCATCGTCGTCGGCACGCCGGGCGGCGGCGGATATGACGCCTATGCGCGGCTGACCGCGCGGCACCTCGGCGATCACTTGCCCGGCAAGCCGAATTTCATCGTCGAGAACATGCCCGGCGCTTCAGGCACAAAAGCGGTCAATTATCTCTACGGCGCGGCGCCCGCGGATGGTTCGGTCATCGCCACTTTCAACGACGCCATTCCCTTCTATCAAGCGACGGGACAACCGGGGATAACTTTCAAATCCGAAAGATTGTCCTGGATCGGCAGCCTCACTCAGACCGCGAGCGTCGTCTCCGTGTGGCACTCCAGCGGCGTGCGCACGATCGACGACGCCAAGCGGATCGAAGTCCCGATGGGCGCGACAGGCGCCGCTGGAACCAAATCCGGATTTCCCGCGTTGCTCAACAGTTTTCTTGGCACCAAATTCCGCGTCGTCAACGGTTACGAGGGCAGCAACGCCGTGACGCTCGCAATCGAACGCGGCGAAGTGCAAGGCGACGGCAGCAATCCCTGGTCCACCTGGAAAGCGACGCGACCGCAATGGGTGGCGCAGGGTCTGATTGTACCCATCCTGCAAATCGGCGTGAAAAAAGACGCGGATCTCGCGCGCGTGCCTCTGCTCGCGAACCTCGTCGTTGACGAGGAAACGCGCCGCGTCTTTGAATTTGCCGCCGCGCAGGTTTCCATGCGCCAGCCCTTTGCCGGCCCACCCGGCGTTCCCGCCGACCGTCTGGCCATTCTGCGCGCCGCATTTGAAGCAATGACGCGCGACCCCGCCTTTCTCGCCGACGCGGCAAAATCCATTCTCGACATCGACGCCGCCACAGGCGCCGAGGTCGAGCGCGTCGCCCGCCGCACGGTTGAGACTTCGCCCGACGTCGTTCGCAAGGCGCAGGAGGCTATGGCGGCAAAGACAATTGCACGCTAAATTCCATAAACTCCGGAGAGCCGTCATGCCGATCACCGCAACAAAAGCCGATCCAGAACTCGAACATTTCATTCGCGAAACCCGCGCTCTCGCCAACGCGCAATACGCCTCGCCGCAATACAGGCGCATCCTCTCCATGCCCCTCAACATGGCCCGCGCGCGCGTTTACACGCTGCAAAAATCTCACTGGAACATAAACCGGAGGGATTGTTGGGCCTTCGCGCAAGGCCACGCGCCGATGGATGTAAAGAAGCTCATCTGGCTGCACGAGGAAGACGAACTCGCCGGCAACAAGGAGCGCGGCGTCGAGGATCATTATTCCTTGCAGGTGCGCCAGAGTTCCGAAATCGGCCTCGCCGCCGCCGACTTTCGCGACACCCCCATGCGCGAGGGCACCCGCATGTGCCTCTACGCCTATCTGCATCTCGTCAACACCGGGCCCTGGTTGAAATCGGTTTCAGCGTGCGCCGCGCTTGAAGTCAGCAACTCCAGCGAATGGGTCGACGGCGGCGGCATGTCCTACCGCATGGGCAAGCGCTTCGAAAAGGATCTCGGCATTCCCTTCGAGAAACAATTGAATGCCAGAGAACACGCCGAAGTCGATGTGGAGCACGCGCATATGTTGTTGCAAATCGCCCGCGCGCACCGCGATGCGCCCGGCGCGCTGGCGCTGATGACTCAGGGGCTTGTCGAGAGCTGGGAAATGGACCGCGTTTGGAAGGGCCTGCTTGCGGATATGATGGATGAAGCGCCGGCCTAAACTCACTTCATTCCCACATAGCCCCGGTATTCATCGACGATATCCCTGGGGACGCCGCCGAGGCTGGTCGCGATAAAGCCCTGCAGGTCCGCGCCGTGGCTGGGTTTGCCAATGTCTATGCCGCGTCGCGCCGCTTCGTTGACATAATCCGCGCTTGTTCCCATCGCAACGTAGGCGTCGCGCAAGATTTTTGCCATGTCTTCCGACACGCCCGGCGGCGCGATCAGCGGCGCGCCAAGACGGCTCTGAGCCGTCAGCAAATCGTTGAGCGCGCGCGCACGGGGCGATTTCACATCATCGAGGCTCGGCATGTTCGCCTCGATCGGAAAGGTTTGCAGCAGCGGCACAATTTCGCCGGACGCAATGCGGTCGGGACGGAAAGTGCCGGCGTGTGTATAGATCGCGTCGATCTCGCCGCGCTCCATGGCGAGCGTCGCCTCCGCAAGGCCGGTGTACCCGGAAATGATCTTCAACGGCGCGCCGTCATATTTCGCCAGCACCATCGGCACGACG
>JANYDZ010000392.1 GCA_025363375.1 Hyphomicrobiales bacterium | reverse complement strand
CGTGACAGCCTTCGCACTGCCTGCGCAAATCGGCCGCCGGCGATCTGAATGCATCGAGCTTCAGGACGCGGCTGGCGTTGCAGGCGGTTTTCGACGCGGCGTTGGCCCGCGGTCTCATGTGTTCGCTCCAGGCATATTTTTTGAAAATCAGCGGCGGCGCATGATTATTTCAAGGTAAAGCCGATCCAGCGTCCAAAGCAGATGACGAGAATCCAGAGCGTCAGCGACAGGCCGCCGGCGATGCGCGCGCCCGGCGGCGGAGTGACGCCCGCGCCCCAATTGTCGATCGCGCGACCGGCGCCCAGGTGAAAGCAGCCCATATTGAGACCGGCCAGGGCCAGCAGAACCATCTTGCCCCTGAAGAAGAAATTGCCGGCATAGGTTACGGCGTTGGCCGCGAACAACAGCCCGCCTGTGAGGGCTGCGAACGCGAAGGCGATCCATGTGCAGACGAGCACGCCCCGCGCCAGCCTGCCCACCGGACGGTCCATCGACGCCAGACCCAGCAGACGCAGATCGACCATCATGATGGTCCCGACGACCAGCGCGATGGCGAGAACGTGGATGGATTCGATCCACGGGAACAGGGATTCCCCCTCGCGAATCCGCGTGGGAATATCGAGATCCTGCAACCATTGGAAGAAGTCTTCAAACCACATAAATTATATTCCCGGCTGGAGAGAGCGGCGCGTCCGCAAATCTTCCCGTTGACCACGCGCCGTCAATAATAAGCGATCCAGCGGCCGGCGAAGATGATGCCGACCCACAGGACGAGGGCCGGTAGCACGGTCGCGAAAGCCCGCGCCCGCCCAAAACCCGTCACGTCCTCGCCATGACCCGCGAGGCGCTTCTGCAAATAGAAGGTGTGCGCGCAGACCAGCAGGATCAGCACGACCTTGGTCTGGAAAATCGGGTTTTTGAGCGAACGGGCGGGCTCGCCGATAATCATGAGGAGCCCGCTCAGCAGCAACACCGGCAGCGCCCGCCAGATCACCGGCAGAAAGCGCCTCGCAACGCTCGGCAGGGGTTGATTGGCGTCGATCAGCCGCAGCAGCCGCGCGTTGATCATGAGCACGGAGCCCGCGACAGCCGCGATGGCCAGAATATGCACGATCTGGATCGTCGGGATGATCCAGTAGGTTTTCTGGATGATTTGGCTGAACGGCGTCCCTTCGAGCCATTCGCAAAAAGCGTCGAGCTCGGCGAAGAATGAGAGGGGCATTGGGTCTCCCGAAGCGCCGCGGTCCTGAAAGCCGGCGGCGGCGTTGTTTGTTGCGCGCAGTTTAGGCGGTGCGATCGGCCTGTTGCAAGCGTGTATCGGCGAGCGCGGACTGGACAAACCCGGAGGGAGTCGCGATGGTCCCGATGAAGGCGACTTTCGTCGTACAATCATTTCCTGGAGGATTTATGAACCAGCCCGCCGCCCCCAACAGCGACCTGCAATTGCGCATGAAAGTCGCCGCCTGCACGCAGATTCTCGTCAATCAGAACATCATGAGCTACAGCGGCCACGTCAGCGCGCGCTTGCCGGGCCGGGACGCCTTTCTGATCCAGCCGATCGACCAGCCGCGTTCGGGCCTGATGCCGGAACATCTGCTGATCTGCGACTACGACGGCAAGGTGCTCGACGGTCCGCAGGGGCAGGTCCCGCCTGCGGAAGTATCCTTGCACGGCGAAATTTTGCGCGTCCGAAAGGATGTTAATTCCGTCGCGCATTTCCATCACGATCTCACCAATTCATTCACGCTCGTCGAAAATGTTCCCCTGCGCGTCGTCAAGAACCACGCGGTGCGCTGGAAGAGCGGCATTCCCGTGCATCCCGACCCCGCCCATGTCGCGAACGCCCGGCTCGGCCGCGCGGTTGTCGAAACGCTCGGCGAACATCACGCGCTGCAAATCCGCGCCCACGGCCAGGTGATCACGGCGGAGAGCGTCGACGCGGTGCTCAACGATTCCATCCATTTCGTCGAGAACGCCCAAGCCATGTACAACGCCTGCGCCATCGGCCGCGTGGTTCCCTTGAGCGGGGCGGACATCGAGTCGTTCGAGCTTTATTTCAAGCGGGCGCGCCACGTGAACAAACTGTGGCGCTTTTATGTTGAGGGAGCCCAAACCACCGGGGTGATTCCGAAGGACTGGGATATTTGAAGCCCTCCGGCGCGAGGTGGACAACGCCCCGCGCGCCCGCTAGAGACCATCTTAGAGAGCTAACACAGCAAGGAGGCGCCATTGGCCGCGCCAAGGGAAGACATGCACGATATTGATTTCGATCATGAGCACGCCGGACTTTCGGAGGCCGACAAGGCCGCGATGGCCCAGTTCATCTGGTCGCAGGAAAGCGTCGAGCTCAAGACAATCGGCATCGATATCGGCTCCTCCACCTCGCATCTGCTGTTCGCGAAAGTGACCCTGCAACGCCAGTCGCAGGGCCTGTCGAGCCGCTTTCTCGTGACCAAACGCGAGGTCGTCTGGCGCTCGCCGATCCGCCTCACCCCCTTCGTCAAGGACGGCACGATCGA
>JANYDZ010000279.1 GCA_025363375.1 Hyphomicrobiales bacterium | reverse complement strand
CGCGCACGGTTTTTTCCGCCGCGCTCTCCTGCTTCTCGACAATGCGGGCCGATTTGCCGCGACGATCGCGCAGGTAATAAAGCTTGGCGCGGCGCACCTTGCCGCGACGCACCACCTTGATGCTGTCGATCATGGGGGAATAGATCGGGAAAACGCGCTCGACGCCTTCGCCGTAGGAGATCTTGCGGACGGTGAAGCTCTCGTTGATGCCGCCGCCGTTGCGCGAAATGCAAACGCCTTCGTAGGCCTGAACGCGCGAGCGCTCGCCTTCCTTGACCTTCACATTGACGATGATGGTGTCGCCGGGCGCGAATTCCGGGATGGCGGGGTTGAGCTTCTTGATCTGTTCGGCGTCAATCGCCGCGATAATATCGATGGCCATGGTACTTCCTTGCGGTTCCGCTCCGAAGGGAGCGAGCGTTTCGCCACGCTGTTTTAAGTTGAGGCCGGGTCTTTACAGGAGAGGGCCGGGTCTGTCCACTGGGCCTGAAGACAATTGGCCTGCAGACGCGTTTTCGGCGGACCCGGGTTGATAGCGCCGCCAACAGGAGGGGACATGCACGCCAGCCGAATACCAGGATACGCCCTGTTCGCCCTGACGCTTCTGTTCGCGACGGGCGCCGCCTTCGCGCAGGCGGGCAACGCGTTGCAAGCGACCCTTGCCGAGCCCGATCAGAAAACCGGAGAAGTCAGCACCGAGGAGATGCGGAAAATCCTCGCCGACAATTCCGCTGTCGTCCTCGACACGCGGCCGCGCCCGCAATTCGTCGCCGGCCATATTCCCGGCGCGAAGAATCTCGATGCGCCCGCCGCGCAAGCCGTCGCCGCCGTGGAGAGGCTGGTCGGCGGCGACAGGACCAGGGCGCTGGTGCTGACCTGCAATGGCCCGTTCTGCGGCGCCAGCCGGCTGCTGGGCGCGCAACTGGCCGCGGCGGGCTTTACGAATGTGCGGCGCTATCAATTGGGCATTCCCGTCTGGCGCGCCTTTGGCGGACCCACCGAAGTGGAGCTTGAAGGCGTCGCGCGCATCTTCGGCGTCGACCGCACGGCGGTTTATTTCGACGCGCGTTCGCCGGAAGAATTCGCGAAAGGGAGCATTCCCGGCGCGCACAATGTGCCGGCGGCCAACATCGCTTCGGGCGCGCTGGAGAAGGCGCCGCTGCCGAACGACGATTTCAACCGGCGCGTCGTGCTGTTTGGCCGCGACGGCGCGGACGCGCGCGCGCTCGCCGTCGCGCTCGGCAAAAGGCCGTGGCACAATGTGATGTATTTTGCCGGACCCTACGATAGCCTCGCGGCGGCGTTGAAGGACAAATAGGAGTCGATCATGGCCATGACAGCTGAAGCGGCGCCTGAACCCCGCTGCATCGAAGCGACGCTCAACTACGTTCTCGATGTAGGCGGCGTGCTGTACAATTATTCGGGCGGGGAAGGATCGACGGAGGTTGATTCCAACATCACGGCCGATCCGCGTCGCGTCACGTTGCGCAACGGGCGCGCGGGCGGGCCCTTCGATCTCGACAAACAGGGATTTCGCCTCGTCGATCACGACACGCGGATGCGCGACTTCTTCGACAAGGAGGAATTGGCCAGGGTCTATTACCCGGAGATGGAGGCGCTGGTGAAGGCGCAGACCGGCGCGCGCCGCGCCGTCGTCTTCGACCATACGTTGCGCACGGCGGACGACGAGAAGCGCGAGGCGCTGAAAATCCGCGAGGTGGTGCGCCGCGTGCACAACGACTACACCGAATGGTCGGCGCGCAAGCGCCTGCGCGAAGTGCTGCCGGACGAGGCCGACGCGCTGATCGCCGGACGTTTCGCCATAGTGCAGGTGTGGCGCTCGATCGGCCATCCCGTCGAGACGTTTCCGCTGACGCTCTGCGACGCGCGCTCCCTGTCGGAGGGCGATCTTCTGGTGGCGGAGCGGCGCTATCCCAACCGCGTCGGGCAGACCTATTCGGTGCGCGCGAACCCCGCGCACGAATGGACCTGGTTCCCGAGCATGCGGCGCGACGAGGCACTGGTGTTCAAAGTTTACGAATCGCTCAACGACGGCCGCGCGCGCTTCGTGCCGCATACGGCTTTTGACGATCCAGGCTCGCCGCCGAACGCCAGGCCGCGCGAGAGCATCGAAGCCCGGATGTTGGCGTTTTTTTGAAGCGGCGGATCGGCGCGCGGATCGGCGCGCTTGCGCAAAGCGCTTGCCAAAGGCTATCGTCCCAACGAAACATTCAGGCGCCCCGCGCGCCCCAGGAGGACAGATGGCGCTTACCGAAAGCCGCATGCAGATCGGCGACGTTGATCTTGAAGTTCACAGGGGCGGCGAAGGGCCGCCGCTGTATTTCCTGCACGGCGCCGTGGTCAATCCATCGGCGCCGGTTTTCGGCATGCTGGCGAAGACATTCAGCGTGACGCTCGCCCTGCATCCCGGCTTTGGCGCGTCGAGCCTGCCGTTCTGGATGGA
>JANYDZ010000251.1 GCA_025363375.1 Hyphomicrobiales bacterium | reverse complement strand
CCTGCGCGGCGCGCGTCTCGAAGGCCGGGGGCTACTGAATCGGCCTCCTGAATGTTAAGCTCGCAAATGATCCGCGTCGTCCTCGCCCTCTTCGCCCTCCTCCTCGCCAGCCCCGCCTCCCGCGCGCAGGATTTCTTCAAGGGCAAGCAGATCGCCATTGTCGTCGGCAACGCGGCCGGCGGCGGTTACGACGCCTATGCGCGTCTCCTGCAACGGCACATGGGCAAATATATCCCCGGAAATCCCGACATTGTCGTGCGCAACATGCCCGGCGCCGGCGGGCTCGTGCTCGCCAACTGGCTCTACAACGAAGCGCCGAAAGACGGCACCGCCATCGGCCTGTCCTCGCGCAACTCGCCGCTCGAACCGCTGCTCGGCAATCCCGCGGCGCGCTTCAGGACCGAGCGCTTCACCTGGGTCGGCACGCCCACCAGCTACGAGGACGACGCCTACCTGCTCGTCGTCAACGCGAACTCCCGCTTCAAAACCATCGAGGACGCGCAAAGGCCGGGCGATCCCATTCTCTTCGGCGCCTTCGCCAACGGCGGCTCGGACACCGATCTCGTGCTGGTGGCGAAAGACGTTCTCAAACTCAACCTCAAACTCATCCGCGGCTACAACGGCACGCCCGCCGTCGGCCTCGCCATGGAGCGCGGGGAGGTTGATGGCCGCGCCATCGGCATGTCGTCGCTACAAACCGCCTACAGCGACCAACTCAGGAACAAAAAGCTGCTGTTTCTCGCGCAGTTCGGCCACGAAAAACGCTGGAGTCGCCTGCCGGACACGCCCACCGCGCGCGAACTCGTGAAGGCGCCCGACGATCTCGCCGTTCTCGAACTCGCGGAATTGCCTCTGCGCGTGGCGCGGCCCTACATGCTGCCGCCCGATGTTCCACAGGCGCGGGCCGAACTCCTGAAGCGCGCCTTCATGGACGCCAATCGCGATCCCGCCTATCTGGATGAAGCCAGGCGTCTGCAAATCGATATCAGCCCGCTGACCGGCGACGCCGTGCAGGCGACCTATGGCGAGGCGGCGAAAATTCCCGCCACGATCATCGCGCGCTACAAGGCTATTCTCGCCGGTTCGTAAGCGTGCGCGCCTCAAGCCAATGCCTGCGGTTGCCAATGCCTGCGGCAAAGGCCCGCGGTTTGACCCCTTGCCGTGGTCGGCCTAGACAATTTCGCAAAGCTGCGCCCGCCGAGGATATGATGACGCCCACCCCCGCCCCGCCACACAAAATTCTGCGTGCTGGCCCGGACTTTCGCTGGCCCGGCGACAAGCGCGTCGCGGTAATTTTCAATATCGCTTACGAAGCCTGGTCCGAGGGCGTCGCGCCGCCTATCGGCCCCATGGGCAATGTGCTGAAGCCCGGATACTTCGACACCAACGCCCATTCCTGGGCGAGCTACGGAGCCGTGCGCGGCATTCAGCGCCTGCTGCGCATCGCGGACGCCAACAACATCAAGACCAGCGTCATGACATCGGGCATTCTGGCCGCGCGCCGCCCGGAGACGGTCGCCTATTTCGTCGGGCGCGGTCACGAGGTCATCGGCCATTCCTGGGGCATGGATGTCATCCACCTCTATCTCGACGAAGTCGGAGAGCGCGCCAATATCGTGGAAAACACGCAAGCGATCGTGAAGGCCTGCGGGACAAAACCGTCCGGCTGGATTTCGCCGCGCGGCACCGGCAGCTTCATCTCGACCCGGCTGCTCGCCGAAGCCGGCTATACCCATCACGGCGATTGCAACGACGACGATCTTCCCGCGATCACTGTGTTCGAAGACGGCAAGCGCATCGTCAACATTCCTCTGACGATGGACATCAACGATCTCCCGCATTCCAACCGCTACGGCAACGTGCCCGCGGAACTCGTCGACGCCTTCGGCGAGGAACTCGAACAATCGGGCCACGCCGATCCCGCGCCATTCATCCTCGACGCCACCGTGCATTGCCACGCCTATGGCAGGCCCAACGGCGCCTGGACGTTCGACGCGATGATGAAGATCGCGAAGCAACGCAAGGACGTGTGGATCGCCACGCGCGCGGAAATCGCCGCCCACACGCTCGCCAATTCCGCGCAATTTTCCTGAGGAGAGCGCCATGAAAAACATCCCGCTCGCCGCCCTCGCCTTGCTCGCCCTCGCGCCAGACGCGCGCGCGCAGGACGCCTGGCCAACGCGCAACGTGCGTTTTGTGGTGGCTTTCGCGCCCGCCGGCGTCGCCGATCCCATCGGCCGGTTTGTCGGGCAAGCCCTGCAGGAAAAATGGGGCCAGACCGTCGTCGTCGAAAACCGCGCCGGCGCCGGCGGCAACCTTGGCGCCAGCGTCGTGGCTCGGTCCGAACCCGACGGCCACTCGGTGCTCGTCACAACGAGCGGTTTTTCAGTCAATCTCTCGCTCTATGAAAAGCCCGGCTACGCCTTCTCGGATTTTCAAACGGCCGCCGTCGCCGGCACCTCGCCCAACATCATCGTCGCCGCGCCCGGTTTGAAGGAAAACACGCTTCCGGAAATCATAGCCGCCGCCAAAGCCGGCAAGTTCTCCTACGGTTCGGCGGGCGTCGGCACGACGCCGCACCTGTCCGCCGAGCAAATCTTCAACGTGCTCGGCAAAGCCGACGTGAGCCACGCGCCGTTCACCGGCGCGGGCCCCGCCATCGCCGCCCTCATGGGCAATCACCTTCAACTCGCCGTCGTCGCCCTGCCCGGCGCCATCGAACAGGTGAAGGCCGGCGGCGTCAAAGGCGTCGCGCTCACAACAGCCGAGCGCCGCGCGGATTTGCCGAACATTCCAACAGTCAGGGAAACCGGCGTCGGCGATGTCGTGACCGCCACGAACATTCTGTTCCTCATGCCCGCCAAAACGCCGGCGCATATTGTCGCGAAGTTCAACGCCGACATGAACGAGATCATCAAGGCCGGCAGACTCGACAAGCAATTCGCCGCCGCGGGCGTGACGCCGATGGTCCTTGACCAGAAACAGGCGCACGCCTTCATCGGCGAGGAAATCGCCAAATGGGCCGGCGTCGTCAAGGCCGCGAACATCAAGCAGGAATAACGGCGGCTTCGCCGGGGAAAATTCAAACATGCAGCTCGCACGCGTTCTCTTCGCCGCCCTCGCTCTATGCGCGGGGCCCGGCAACCTCCTCGCCCAGGAAGCATGGCCGCAAAAGAACGTGAAATTCCTCGTCGCCTTCGCCCCCGCCGGCCCGGCTGACGTGATCGCGCGCATTGTCGCACAAGCCCTGCAGGACAAATGGGGCAAGACCATCATCGTCGAAAACCGCGCCGGCGCCGGCGGCAACCTTGGCGCCGCGCAAGTCGCGCGTTCGGATCCCGATGGTTACACCGTGCTTGTCACGACGAGCGCTTTTCCGGTCAACGTGAGCCTGTTCGAAAAGCCGGGCTACGCGCTGTCTGAATTCGCCACGGCGGCCTACGCGGCCACGACGCCCAACCTGCTCGTGCGCATGCCCGGCCTCAGGCACACGACGTTGCCCGAAATCATCGCCGCGTCGAAAACCGAAAACCTCGCCTACGCCTCCGCCGGCATCGGCACGACGACGCAGCTTGCCGGAGAGCTCATTTTCAAAATTCTCGCTAAAGCCGACGTGCGCCACGTGCCCTTCACAGGCGCCGCGCCGGCGGTCAACGCGGTGATGGCGGGACAGGTGCCCCTGGCGATGCTGACCCTCTCGAGCGGCGGCGCCTTCATCAAAGCGGATTCCGTCAAAGCCGTGGCGGTGACGACCGCAAAGCGGTTGAAGGAATTGCCGGACGTGCCGACGGTCGAGGAAACGGGCCTCGGCAAGATCGAGGCCGCCACTGATATTTTCTTCTTCATGCCGGCCAAAACGCCCGCCGCGATCGTTGAAAAGTTCAACGCCGATTTGAACAGCCTCGTCGCCGCGGGCGCGCTTGACAAGGCCTACGAAGCCGCCGGCGTATCGCCCGTGACCTTCAATCGGGCGCGGGCGCAAGCCTATGTCGGCGCCGAGATCGAAAAATGGGGCGACGTGATCAAGGCAGCCGGCATCAAACAGGAATAGGGCTGCGATCATGAAATTCAAGCATCTTGCCTTCGCCGCGCTCGCGTACACGCCCGGCGCTTCGACCGCGCAGGAAACCTGGCCGCAAAAGAACGTGCGCTTTGTCGTCGCTTTCGCGCCGGCGGGGCCCGCCGACATTGTCGCGCGCCTGCTCGGGCAGGCTTTGCAGGAAAAATGGGGCAAGACCGTCGTCGTGGAAAACCGCGCCGGCGCCGGGGGCAACGCCGGCGCCTCCGCCATGGCGCGCGCGGAGCCCGATGGAAGCGCGATTCTTGTTTCCACGAGCGCTTTTTCCGTTAACCTGACGCTCTATGAAAAGCCCGGCTACGCGCTCTCGGATTTTCACGTTGCCGCGGTCGCTTCCACCTCGCCCAACATTCTCGTCGGCGCGCCGCAACTCAAGGCCAACACTCTCAACGAGGTCATCGCATTGTCGAAAACCGAGAACATGGCTTTCGGTTCAGCCGGCCTTGGCACGACTCCCCACCTGACGGGCGAACTCATCTTCCGCATATTGGCGAAAGTCGATATTCGCCACGTGCCGTTCACCGGCGCCGCGCCGGCCGTCAACGCCACGATGGCGGGACAGGTGCCTCTGGCCTGGGTCGCTCTGCCCGGCGCGATGGAGCAGGTGAAAGGCGGCACGGTGAAGGGCCTCGCCATGGCGACCGCCAGGCGGTTGAACGATTTACCCAACGTGCCCACTGTGATCGAGTCCGGCGTCGGCGACGTCGAAGCCGAAAGCATTGTCGCTTTTTTCTTTCCCGTCAAAACGCCGATGTCGATTGTGGAAAAATTCAACGCCGACGTCGCCGCGATTATTCGCGGTGGCGCGCTCGACAGGCAATTCGCGGCGGCGGGCGTGTTTCCGTTGACCTATGATCAGCCGCGCGCGCAAAAATACATTGTCGATGAAGCCCGCAAATGGGGCGACGTCGTCAAGGCCTCCGGCATAAAAGCGGAATAATTCTTTTCAAGAGGAAATCATGAAAGTCGGACTTTTCGATCACGTCGAGCAAACCAAAGACAAGCCACTGGCGACGCTGTTTGACGAGCGCCTGGAATTCGCCGTCGCGGCGGATGAAGCGGGCTTCTGGTGTCTTCATCTGGCCGAACATCATTGCACGCCGCTGAACGCCGTGCCGGCGCCTGGCGCTTACATGGGCGCGCTGGCGCGGATGACAAAGCGCATGCGCTTCGGACCTTTGTGCTATCTGCTGCCGCTCTATTCGCCGCTGCGCCTGTGCGAAGAAATTTCCATGCTCGATCATATGAGCCGCGGGCGCCTCGAACTTGGCGTCGGGCGAGGGGTTTCCCCTTTTGAACTCAACTATCACAAGGTCGATCACGAGGATTCGCGCAATATCTTCTTCGACGCGTACGATTGCCTCGTGAAGGGCATGACGGGCGACACGCTCAACCACAGCGGCAAATATTTCACCTATTCCGACGTGCCCATGCCCATGCGTCCATTGCAGACGCCGCATCCCGCCTTCTGGTACGGCTCGTCCAACACAATTGGCGCGACATGGGCGGGCGAACAGGGCATGCATTTCGCCGGCAACGGCGGCACCGCTTTCGCCAAGGTCAATATCGACTCCTACAAGGCGGCTCTCGCCAAACGCGGCGGCGCCGCGCAGCCGAAGTCGGAATTCAAGGGCGGCGCCGCCATCGGAATCATGCGCCACATGGTCGTCGCCGACACGGACGCCGAGGCGCGCCGCATCATGAAGCCCGCGATGGAGCATCACCTCAGGAGCCTCAACTGGATTCGCAGCCTCAACAAGGTCAGCGACTTCGACAAGCGAGGCGCCAACGTGCATCGCGGCATCGATTTTGAAAGCTGCGTGGAAAACGGCATGGCCATCTGCGGCTCGCCGGAAACAGTGCTGAAGAAAATCGAGGCGCAAATCGCCGAACTCGGCGTGAACTACCTCATCGCCTACATGTTTTTTGGCGACCTCTCGCTGAGCGACGCGCTGCGGTCCCAACGGCTATTTGCCCGCGAAGTCATGCCGAAGCTGGAGAAGCTGTAACGTTGGGTCCGGCGGCGGCCAACGCCGATCCCCTCCGCCCGATCGACGCGACCGGCGGCGCGTCGATAGCCCAGTGCCGATAGCCCATGTGCCGATAGCCCATGGCGCATCGCGCCTCAAAATAGGCTAAACTGTCGGCTCTGATTTGCCGCCGTTTGGACCCGGGCCCCTTGCGCGAAATTCTGACCATTATGGCGTGCCTCATGATAGCGCTGCTCACAGCCGCGCTGGCGGGGCCGTATTTTGTCGACTGGACGGCGCACCGCGAACTCGTCGAGGCCCAGTTGTCGAAAACCCTGGGCGCCAGGGTCGCCACCCTTGGCGATATCGACCTGAAATTGCTGCCAACGCCCCGCCTTGTGCTGGGCGGCGTCGAGGCCGACGACGCAAGCGGAATGACCTTTAAATCGCAGCGCGTGCGGCTGGAGCTCGCGGTCGCGCCCCTGCTGCGCGGCGACTTCCGCTTTATCGAAGCCGCCTTCGACCAGGCCGACATCAGCCTGGACTTCGGCTCCCTCGGCGCGCGCGCTTTGCCCCGCCCCGCCATGGCTCTGCCCGAGGAAGTGCAATTTGAACGCATCGCCCTGACCAACGCGCGCCTGCGGGTCGCCGACGGCGCCAACGCCGCGCTTGACATCTCAGGCCTCGACCTTGAGGCGGAAGCCGCGTCGCTCAACGGGCCTTTCAAAGGCGTTGGCGCCCTTGTCCAGGGCGGCGCGCGGGTCGGCTTCCGTTTCAGTACGGGCGCGCGCGACGGCGATCGCATTCGCCTGAAATTCATATCGGACGAAGCCGGCGGATTGCCGCGCGCCGATCTCGACGGAATGCTGTCGTTCAACGGCGCCGCCGCGGCGCGAAAAATCGCTTTTGAAGGCCCAGCCGTTTTTTCCGGCGGGGCGCTGACGGGCTGGCGTGTGTCGGGCCCGTTGAAACTTGGCGCCAATGGCATGAGCGTCGATCCGCTGGAATTGAAGATCGGCGGCGACGAAGTCGCTCTTGGCATGTCCGGCGCGGCCGAAGTGCGGTTTGGCCCCGCCGCGAAGGCGCAATTCACGCTTGCCGCGCGGCAGTTCGATGTCGATCGGCTGCTTTCGCTGCAAAACGCCAACGCCAGCGAACTCGTCGCTTCGCCCGCCCGCTGGATCGCCGATTCCGGCTTTGCCGCGCGCGCGCCGCTGCCGTGGCGTCTCGTGGCGACAACGCCCGCCATGACCGTCGGCGGCGAAACGCTCACCGAAGTCGCGGCGGACGTGCAGGTCGCGCCCGGCGCGCCGGTGAACCTGCGGCTCGAAGGGCTCGGCCCCGGGCGTTCGAAATTGCTGCTCGACGGCAGTCTGGAGACCGGCGCCGCCGCAAACTTTCAGGGCCGCGTCGAGGCCGGCGCCCGTGATCTCGGACGCCTTGCCGATTGGCTGGCGCAGGCCTCCCCCGACGCGGCGCAACGCCTGCGTTCGATCCCGTTCCGATCGCTGGAAACAAGCGGGATCATGTCGGTGTCCGCCGCAGGCTTTTCGGCGCGCGAACTCGCGCTGAAAGCGGATCGCTCGTCTTTCCGCGGCGCCGCCGCCCTCACGCGCGCCATCGGCGCCGAACGCGCGCGCTTTTTCGCGGATCTCACTTCGGAGGCGCTGGATCTCGACGGCGTACCCGATTTGACGGGACCAGGCGCGGCGCTCGTCGACACGGATTTCTCCCTCGGCCTCGACGCGCGCGCGGTGCGCGTCGCGCGCTTTGGAGACGGCATGATCGACGCGGGTCGGGTGCGTCTGAAAATCAGCCGCGCCGGCGAGGCTACCCGACTTGAAACTCTGTCCCTTGCCAATATCGGCGGCGCCACGTTCGACGCCAGCGGCAATGTCGGCAAGGACCTCGCGCGCCTTGAAGGCCGCCTCGACGCGCAACGCCTTGGCGACCTCGCGGCATTGCTGCAAAGGGTGGCGCCGGGCCAATGGGCCGACCTTTTCGCCGCGCGCGCCACCGCTTTGTCCCCGGCCCGCCTCGCGTTCAACTTCGAAGGGCTGCGCGCCGCTGAGACAGGCAACCTGCGCATCGACCATCTCAGGGTTGAAGGGACCGCGCGCGGCACAAAGATCGAGGCGACGATCAGGCCCGATCCCGGCAAGCCCGGCCTCAACGGCTTGCTGGCGCTCGATGCGCCCGACGCGCCGCAGCTTGTGCGCCAATTCGGTTTCGAGGCCCTGCCCCTCGTCAACGCCGGGCGCGGCCGCGTCTCCGCCGAAGTGCGCGGCAATTTCGACGCGGGATTCGATGTCACCGCGCTGGCGCAAATCGCCGGCGCGCAATTGAGTTTCACCGGCGAAGTCGGCGGCGCGCCGCAATCGCCCGACGTCAAGGGGCAGGCCCGGATCAGATCCCCCGACGCCGCGCCATTTCTGCGTCTGATGACCTTTGGCCTTCCCGATATCGCCGCCGCGCTGCCGCTTGAAGCGAGCGCGCGCATCGATGTGGGCGGCGGACGCGCAACGATCGGCGCGCTGAACGGCGCTATCGCGGGCGCGAAACTCAGCGGCGACCTCGCCGTGGCGGCCGATACGAACGCGGGCGGCCGCGTCCGCGTGACCGGCGAGCTGGGACTGGGGCGTTTCTCCCTGCCCGCAATGGCGGCGCTGGTGCTGGGCCCCCCGCAGCCCGCGCGCGCGGGAACCGCGTGGTCCGGCGCGCGCTTTGCCTCGGGTCTCGCGGATGCGCCGCTGGTCGATATCGACATCAAGGCCGGCGAGTTCGAGTTGCTGGACAAAATCGCGGGACGCGGAGCCGAGTTCAAACTGGGGCTGGCTCCAGGCTTGCTGCAAATTCGCGACCTCGCGGCCAGAATCGGCGCCGCCGACCTGTCCGGTCGCATCGCGTTGCGGCGCGATGGCGCGAACGCCTCGCTGTCCGGCGCGCTCGCGGTCAAACAATGGCGGCTTGAGCAGGCGGCATTTTCAGCCGACGCCGAATCCAGCGTGGAATTTTCCACGACAGGCCAGACCGCCGCCGCGCTCGTCGCGGGACTAGCGGGCGCGGGGCGGACGATTCTGCGTCGTATCGTGATTCCACGCGCCGATCCCCGCGCGCCCGGGCGCGTCATCGCCCAAGCCGACGAAGGTCAGTTCCTGATATCGGAAAACGACTTCAACGGCGCCTTGCAGCGCGAACTCGACAAGGCGAGTTTGCGCCTCGACGAACGCGCGTTCGAAACCTCGCTCGCGGGCGGCGTCCTTCGTCTGCAAGAAACGGGCGGCGTCTCGGCCGCCTTCGATCTGCGCGGCCTGGCGGTCGATTTGCGCGCCAGCCTTATGGCCTCGCCGCTGCCCAAAGATTGGGAGGGCGCTGCGCCGCAGGTGACCATCGTTTTGAAGGGTCCATTCTCCAACCCGGCGCGCGAGGTCGAGGCGGGAACCTTCGTCAACGCCGCCTCCGCCCGCGCCATCGCGCGCGAGCAGGCGCGTATCGAAGCGCTGGAAGCCGACATTCGTGAACGCGCCTATTTCGTGCGCTATCAAAAAGGCCTTGAATTGATGCGCGTGCGCGAACGTGAGGTCGCCGCCTGGGAAGCAGAGCAGGAACGCCTTGCCGCCGAAGCCGAACGCCGCCGCCTTGAGGAAGAAAAGCGCGTCGCGGAAGAGGCGCGTCGAAGGGCGCTTGAGGAGGAACGCCGCCGCGTCGCCGAGGCCGCCCGCGTTGAACGCGATCGTCTGGCGGAGGCTGCCCGTGTGGACGCCGAACGCCGCGCCGCCGACGCGCGCCGCCGCGAAGCGGAGGCCGCCGCAACGCGCGCCGCCAATACACCCGCGCCAGTCCGCGCGCCCGTGTTTCCGAACGCCGGCACGGATCCATCCGCGGCGGGACGTTATTAAGACAGAACCATTGCGTTGTAGATCAGGTGCAGCAGAACCGCCGGCGCCAGCCATCCCGTCGCCTTGAACAGCCAGGCGTTGACCATCCCCAACAGCATAGCGGGCGGCCATGACAGAAACGGGTGATAGATCGCGAAAAAAGCCGCGCCGCCAACCATGGCCCGCCACCCGCCCCACGACCGGTCGAGCGCGCGATAAAGCAGTCCGCGAAACAGAAACTCCTCGGCGAACGGCGCGAATACCACGCCCGTCACAAACAGCAATTCGCGTAAACGGGGAATCTCAGCGGCGCGTTTTCCCGTTTCGATCAAAATTTCGGCGGGCGCCGGAATCTCCCGCAGGAGCGCGAGATAGCCCAGCCCGAAAGCGCCCAAAACCGCCCCAAGCGCGGCGGCCAGAAGCATTGATCGTATGGCTTTCCCGCCTGCCGGCACGCCTGAAATCACGGACTGGCGACCTTCCGCGCTCCCCCAAAAACAAACATCGCGCAACCTCACATCGCGGTTGCCGAGAAATTTGACGGTCACAAGCGCAACCACAATGGCGGAGACAGCGCAGCCCACAGCCCGCGCCGCCGCGCTATTGTCGCCGCCAAGAAGCGCCTGCGTGAGGCCCATGGCGAAAGCCGCGCCTTCGGCAATGCAACTGATCGCGATCATCGCCTGCGTCAGACTTGGCGACGACGGCAGCTTTTCCGACCATGGATCGTGCAGAAACGGCAGCCGCGCGCGGAAACTCTCCCACATCGCTTCCGCCGTCATGATGGAGTAGACGACGCCCATCACGACCAAAGCCCATTGTTGCGTCAGCATGCCGATCGCGAATGTGAAGGCGCCAAGATAAACCGCGGCGCGTCGCCCAAGCGGGATTTTCTCGGGCTCGCCCGACTCCGGCGTCACGTTCGCCAGCGTCACGGTCTTGGTGGAAAGGCTGCGCGCGAAAGCAAACCAGCCAACGCCCGCCAATGCGATTTTCCAGGAGCTGTCCGGATAGAGCCACGCGGCATAGACAAAGATCGGGATCGTGACCGCGGTGGCGATCATCGACCAAAGCCAGGCCTTGGCCCGCAACAGGCTCTCGAGGCCCTGCGGCCAGGTCAGCGAAATCCATAACGCGGCGCCTTCCGAGGCCAGCGACTTCGGCCCCAGCACCATGAGAAAATAGGTGCCAAAAAGAATGGCCGCGCCGCAGAGATAATTCCACGCCGCGCCAGCCGCCGTGACGAAGCCGCCGAAGCTGAAGAGCTGAAACGCCGCCATCGTCAGCGGGATCAGGATCGCCTGCACAATCGCGCTGCGGTCCCTGGTGAACCACAGCAATTCCTTGCGAAACAGCGGCTCGCGACCGAAGTTCGCGCCGCCGCTCCCGGCGCCGCGCGGCTTTGTCTCCGCGCTGGCAGGGCCGCCAAGCCCCTGTCGCGCCGCCCAGATGGCGAACCAGAGGGACCCCGCGCTGATCGCGCCCGCAAGGACCCAACAGGTGAGCATTCCCAACGCAAATGAAAACGTTCCATTCGCCCGCTGGCCCAGAAACAGCCCCAGCCACGGCCATGGGAGGTATGCGAACGGCTGCAACGCCTCCGCCAGCGCCGCCGCCACCTTTTTCTGCGACACCGAACCGATAAACAGCCCCATCATCGAGACGAAGCCGACCCAGCCCATCAAGCCGATGAACGCGCCTCGCGATCTCGGCGACAGCCGCAAAACCAGGCCCATTTCCAGCGCCTTTCCAAGACAGGAGGCCGCGACGGCAATGGGAAACCCGATAAGAAAAGTCGCGAACAAACCAGGCAACGGCCCATAAACGAAGCCATACAGAAATCCGGCGAACAAAGGCGCGCCATAGTAGACCGGGTTGGCCGCGATCGGCGCGAGCATCTCGGCAAGAAAGATCGCCCGCGCAGGCGCCGGGTGCGAGAACAGCCATTCCCACATGGGATGTCGACGCCGTTGCGCATCGAGTTCGAGCCCCTCGCCCTGAAACACCATCGCCGCGATCCAGCACAGAAGCGCGAGCGAACCCAGCATCGCCGCCAACCCGCCGAACGGCGCCATGGATTTCGCGCCCGGCGCCGCGGTCTGGATTTCGACGAAATGCGCGCCGCCATGGTCGCGGACTTCATCGCGCAACCGCTCGGCGATCTCGTCCTTGTCGCCGCCAAACTGGAGGGCGATGTTGTTGGCCTCCCAGCGATAAGGTTGCGCTAGGGCGCGGTCAATTTCGTCGCGGCTCGCTTCAAGCCCGGAATCCTTTTGCGACGCCGCTTGCAACCTGCCGGCGAACCTTGCGCTGACCACGATCGCGCCGCGCTGTTCAGCCTCGAAACGCTGGGCTGCGATCACCGCGCCCTCAACGAACCAAGCCGCCAGAACATGCAGCGCGAGAGTCAAAACCACGATGCAAAAGAAACCGACGCCGGACCAGTCGGACCTGGCTTTGCCGGCGCGCGCGGCAAGCAGTTGCGACCGGCGTCCACGCCGGCCGATCGCGCGCTTTTGCGCGGCGATGAGAAGCAGGCCAATGATTTTCAGGGACCCTGGCTGTTTTGACGACAGCTCCGTCATGATGACGCGGGCCTTCTCGTCAGCCGCAGGAAAATCTCTTCAAGGTCGGCGTGGCCATGAGCGGCGCGCAGCGCGTCAAGCGACCCCATGGCCACAAGCGCGCCTTCGTTGACGACGACCACATGCGAGCAAAGCCTGGCGACATGATCCATAAGGTGCGTCGAAAACAGAATAGTCGTTCCCTGTTTCGCCAGATCGAGAATCAGATCGTAAAACAGATGAATTGATTCAACGTCGAGACCGTTCGTTGGTTCGTCCAGCACCAGCAGCTTGGGCTGGTGCAGCAGCGCCAGCAACAGGCCAAGCTTTTTTTTCATGCCGCGCGAATAATCCTCGGCGAAATTGTCGATATCGTCGGCAAGCCGCATGCGCGCGATCATCGGCTCAAGGCGCCCCATGGCCCCGGCGACGTCCAGACCATGCATGGCCGCGCTTAACTTGAGCGTTTCGCGCCCGGATAGATAAGAGTAGAAAATCGGCTCGTCCGGCAGAAACCCAATCAGGCGTTTGACCGCGACGCGGTCCTCGAAAGCGTCCAGACCATCGACGCGCAGGCTTCCTTCGCTCGCCTTGAGGATGCCCATCAACAATCGGAAAAACGTGGTTTTGCCGGCGCCGTTGGGACCGAGCAGGCCGCAAATCTGTCCCTGCGGGACGCTGAAAGTAATGCCCTTCAGCGCGGTCTTGTCGCCAAAATGTTTGACGACCCCATGGATATCCACCAGATCCTGTCTCGATGCGCTTCGCGCGTCGCCATCGCGAATCGGAGCGTCAAATGCGGGATTCGTCATTCAGGAAGTCGAACACAGCCCCGTGACGCAGGCAAGACTTCGATCGGGCAAGGCTTCTATCGGGCAAGACTTCGATCAGGCAAGACTTCGATCACGCCAAATTCGAACATGTAAAGGCGTGCGCAGCGCCGGTTCTGGTTGGTGAACTTTTCTGTGCGTCCTGCGCCGCGCGCAGGACAAACACCCGGATAGCCGAGGAGAGATTCGCATCGCCCCGACCTGCGTCGATTTCCACCACGAGGCCGGCGAGCGATACGCCGCGCGCCGCCGCAATCGCACGCAGCGACTGCCAGAACGCGTCTTCCAGCGAGATTGATGTGCGGTGTCCCGCGATGACGAGGGAATGCTTGGCGAGCCTGGTGGCAGCCGCCTCACTCATCGCGAGCGGGCCCGCGCCCCTCCAGCCTATGGCCGTCAAGGCGATGGGCGTCGTTCGCTTGTTGCCGCGCATTGGTCAGCTTCTCGGCCTTCGTGCGGCCAAAGGCAAGGCGGTTCCGCTCCGCCTTCGCTTCGTCTTCGCGACGGGCGACTTGCTTGCGCGCCCGCCGAAGATTGACGATTTCCGCCATGCCCGTCTCCCTTCACATCCGCGACGCGGCGCGAGGCGATTACGCCCGTCGGCGACAATCGGAATGCCCTAGCGCCGATGCATTACGGTGCGCGCCAGAGCCGAATGCTCCAGGCAGTAAATCGCGCCTTCCGGCGTCTTTTCGCAGCAGAAATGGAAATTATCGTCGCGCGGATCGCCAAATGGCCACCGGCAATCGCCAAAACCGATGGCGCCGACGGCGCTCGCCGCGCCCATGGGCTTCGCGCCCTTGGCGAGGACAGCGGAACGACGAGTGCCGCTCGCGTTAACCATTTCCTTCAACTGACTCGGACTCATTGTCTTTACCTCTTCGGTCCCGACCCAACATGATCGCCGGCGATCATCTATCGTCAATCATGATTTTGACCACGCGCCAGCGCCAGTACATCCGTGGCCGCCAGCGCGTGATCGAATGGGTTAAGCCGCCTTCAGATCCGTCGCCGAGGACTTGCCGGTGCGCTTGTCGTTGGTCAGTTCGAAGCTGACTTTTTGACCTTCGACGAGATCGCGCATGCCAGCGCGCTCGACAGCGCTGATATGAACAAACACGTCCTTGCCGCCGTCATCGGGTTGGATGAATCCAAAGCCCTTGGTGGAGTTAAACCATTTCACAGTGCCTACAGTCATGTCTTTTCCTTCAGAGAATACGGCCCGCGGACGCGTGTTGCACCCCGGACGAGCCGATCGAATTGTTTGGAAGTCGTCAGCAGTCGCCTTGTGTGGCGTGTGGCCGTCAGCCGAAACTCGATCCGGGCACTATGCACTTATAATGCGGCCTAAACAAGACTATTCCAGCCCGAAGGTCCAAAATAGATAATGCTCAGGTTCCCGGCTTCTTTCGAAACGCGTCGATAGAGACGACTTTCTTCGCGGCATCGACGGCGGGTGCGGACTCGGCAGCCGCTTTCCCGGACTTCGCGGTGGAACCCGGCCTTGCCGCGGGTTTGACTTCGACCGGTTCCGACGCCGCCCCGCGCAAGCCCGGCTTGTCCGGACCTTTTGCGGTTCGGGTGGTCTTCGCGGGCGTCGCTTTGCCGCTGGCCGCCCGTGGAGCGGTATCATTTGCGCCCGTCTCTGGACCCGCTTCCTGAAGCTCAAACTTCAGGCCGAATTGAACCGAGGGATCGAAAAAACCTGTAATCGCGTCAAACGGAATCAGCAAGCGTTCCGGAATATTGTTGAACGACAGTCCGACCTCGAAATTCTGCTCGGTGACGCTCAGGTCCCAAAACTGGTGCTGCAGAATGATCGTCATTTCACCTGGATATTTCTCGCGCATACGCGCCGAAAGCCGCACGCCCGGCGCATCCGTGCGAAAGGTGATGTAATAATGATGTTCGCCCGGCAGGCCCTCGCGCGCGGAATCGGTGAGCACCTTGCGTACGACGCCACGAAGCGCGTCCTGAACCATCAGGTCGTAGCGAATAATGTCGGTCGTCATGCGCAATTCCAGCAGAAGAAAGTGGAGGCTTCTGTTGCCAGGCGCCTCCGAGCCCCGCCTGGAGGTGCTACCCCCCAGGGCTTGGTTCCCAGTACCGGCACCGCTTACGCGGCGACAGCAACCGGAGCATAGTTGTCATTGGCAACTATAAGAATGACCCGATAACGGCGGAATCATGCCGGGCAAAAGTCCACCTTTTACACCCCTCGTCGATCCTGTTTCGCCCCCGCCAAAGCCCACCACGACAAAAGCTGTGGGCTCTGGTGGAGGCGCCGGGTACCGCCCCCGGGTCCGAAAGGCTTATTCTGGCAACGTTTATCACCATAGCCGCCTTGCGACGGCGGATTGAATATAGGCGCATGCGCCGCGCAATGAAAGAGGCGTTGAGCCGCGTGGCGCGGGAATTGTGGAAACCGATGAATATTTAGCGCGGCGCGACCGCTTCACATTAAATTGTGTTGCATCGCAGACGTTTGGTTTAGAGGGTGGAGCGTCACAGGGAGGACTATATGTACAGATTTCGCCTTTTCGCCGCCGCGGCGGTTATGAGCATCGCCAGCACCGCGTCGTTCGCGCAGCAAAACACCAATATTCGCGGCACGGTGACCGCCTTCGACGGCAAAACGATCTCGATCAAGGCCAACGATGGTCAGGCCGTGTCCGTCGATCTGCCCGAAGCCGTCGCCGTCGCGATCACAAAGCCTTTCGCCATGGCCGATGTGAAGTCCGGCATGAAGCTCGGCGTCACCACAATCAAGCGCGCCGACGGCGCCACAGTCGCCATCGACGTGCGCCCGATACCCCCGGCCGCGCCCGACGGCCTGTCGCCCTACGACCTGCAGCCGCAGTCGACCATGACCAACGCTGTGCTCGAAGCCACGGCGCAGGCCGCCGGCGTCGATGAAATCACCCTCAATTACAAGACCGGCACGGTAAAAGTGCTGGTGCCCCCGGGCACGCCCATGTCGCAAGCCGCGCCCGGCGCGAGGACCGATATCAAGGCGGGCGAAACCATTTTCGTGGCCGCGCGCAAGGGCGATGACGGCAAGTTCACCGCGGCGCGCGTGCAGGTGAGCAAGGACGGCGTGAAGCCAACCCAGTGAGGGCTTCAGCTTTTTGTCAGGGAATAGAACCGCGCCGCGAGTGATCGGGGAGCGGTTTTCATTTTGGCGCGGACGCTGTTGGAGGCGCATTCACC
>JANYDZ010000223.1 GCA_025363375.1 Hyphomicrobiales bacterium | reverse complement strand
TAAACGGCAGTCATCGCAAGCGGTCGTCAACAACAGCGCGACGTAGGTCTGGTCTTATCCGACAAAATCAATCAGGATAGAGCGATGATCTCGCAACGTTCCCGTTACGCCCTGAAAGCCCTGATCCGCCTCGTGCGCGCGGGTCCTGGCGCATCCCTGTCGACGCCGCCGGCACGCGCAAGCTCGCCGAGGCCTATCTGGCGTTTCTCTATTCCGACGCTGGACAGAAGATCGCGGCGAAAAGCTATTATCGGCCCTTAAAGCCTGCCGCGCCGACCCATTTGATGCCGCGCGCTTTCCAAATTTAAAGCTGCTTGAAATCGACCGGGACTTCGGCGGCTGGAAGAGCGTGCAAGCCCGTAACTTCGGCGACGGCGGCGTCTTCGATCAAATTTACAGCGGCAAACGCTGAATCAAAACAGGAGGGAAAGCATTGCCGGGCAAAAGCTTTGTGCGGCCTTCTCCCCTGCCCGGCTTCAGGCTGGCTCTGGGAGCCGCTGTTTTCTGGTTGGGCTGATCGTCCTGTTGCCGCTCGCCGCGCTCGTGGCGCGCGCGACGGAGACGGGACTGTCGGGCCTGATCGTCATCGCGTCACAACCGCGCGTGCTCGCGGCGTTGTGGACCTCGTTGGGTCTGTCGCTCGCGGCGGCCGTGCTCAATATTTTTCTGGGCGGCCTCGTGGCCTGGGTCCTGTCGCGCTACGAATTTCCTGGACGCCGTTTTCTGGACGCCGTCGTGGACCTGCCCTTCGCCCTGCCGACGGCCGTCGCCGGCATCGCGTTGGCGGCCCTTTACGCGCCCAATGGCTGGCTCGGCGAGCCGCCTTTGGCGTCAAGGTGGCCTACACGCCGCTTGGCATTTTCATGGCTCTGGTTTTCATTGGCCTGCCCTTCGTGGTGCGCAGCATCCAGCCCGTCATCGAGGAAATCGACGCCGAGATCGAGGAGGCCTCGGCAACGCTTGGCGCGACGCGCGCGATCACCTTGCTGCGGGTGGCGCTGCCGCCGCTGATCCCCGCCGCGCTTACCGGCTTCACCCTCGCGCTGGCGCGCGCCATAGGCGAATATGGTTCGGTAATTTTCATCGCCGGCAATATTCCCTATGTTTCCGAGATCGCGCCGCTGCTTATCGTCGTGAAACTCGACGAGTTCGACTACGCCGGCGCGACCGCCATCGCCTGCGTCATGCTGGCGATCTCGTTCGCGCTGCTGCTCGCGATCAATCTCCTGCAAGCCTGGCTGCGGCGGAGGCTCGGCGATGTCTGACGTTGCGACGCCGCCATCGGGCGCCGTGCGCCGCGACCGGGACGCGATCACCGAGACGCCGCTCGCGCGGCGTGTTCTCACCGGCGCGACGCTGGCGGTTTTCCTGCTGTTTCTGTTTCTGCCGCTGGCGGTCGTATTCACCGGGGCCTTGTCGCGCGGCTGGGCGAAGGCGGTGGCCAGTCTCGGCGATCCCGACACCCATTCGGCGATCCGGCTGACGCTGATGGTCGCCGCCATCTGCGTGCCGGTCAATCTCGTCTTTGGCGTCACCGCCGCGTGGGCCGTCGCGCGCTTTGAATTCACGGACAAGAATCTACTGGTCACTCTGATCGACCTGCCGTTCTCGGTGTCGCCTGTCGTCGCGGGACTTGTTTACGTTTTGCTGTTCGGCTCGAAAGGCCTGTTCGGCCCGTGGCTGCAGGCGCGCGACATCGAAATCGTCTTCGCGCTGCCGGGCATCGTGCTGGCGACTATTTTCGTCGCCTTTCCCTTCGTCGCGCGAGAGCTGCTCCCGCTGATGCAGCAGCAGGGTTCGGAGGACGAGCAGGCGGCGCTGACGCTTGGCGCGTCGCCGCTGCGCATGTTCTTCACTATCACGCTGCCGAACATCAAATGGGGACTGCTCTACGGCGTGCTCCTTTGCAACGCGCGCGCCATGGGCGATGTAGCGCGTCAATCTGGATGGAAGCGTGGCGGCGAACAGGCTAGCCAATCTGGCGGTCGCGGCAGGGTGATGATTG
>JANYDZ010000222.1 GCA_025363375.1 Hyphomicrobiales bacterium | reverse complement strand
GATCTGAGCTTTGTGGAGGGGCATTTCAATTCGCCGAAATGATCCGGGCCATTGCAGATATCCTCTTTGTCGCGCATGGAAATTACGCGCCTTTGCGTCCCCACCCGCCCCCCGTCGGCGTGATCACCGTCACCGCGTCGCCCGCTTCAACACGCACCTGATCGCAGCCGCCGAGTTCCTCGACGCGGCCATCCTTGCGGCGCAAAAAATTGCGCCCGAGTTCGCCGGGCGAACCTCCATCCGTCCCGAACGCAGCCACCCGTCGCCGCCCCGACAATATCGCCATGTCCATTGCTTCAAGAAAGCGGATGGTGCGCGACACCCCGTCGCCCGCGCGCCATTCCCCCGCGCCGCCGGAACCGCGCCTGACGTGGAAATCCTCCAGCATCACGGGAAAACGCAGCTCCAGAATTTCGGGATCCGTCAACCGCGAATTCGTCATGTGGGTATGCACGGCGCTGGCGCCGTCAAAGCCCGGCCCCGCCGGCGCTCCCGAACAGATCGTCTCGTAATATTGATAACGCGCGTCGCCAAAGGTGAGATTGTTCATGGTGCCCTGCGCGCTGCCCATGGCGCGCAGCGCGCCAAACAACGTGTCCGTCACCATCTGGCTCGTCTCCACATTGCCCGCGACAACCGCCGCGGGATAACGCGGAGACAGCATCGAGCCTTCGGGAATGATGATTTTCAGAGGGCGCAGGCAACCGGCGTTCATGGGGATGTCGTCGTCCACCATCACGCGGAAAACATAGAGCACCGCCGCGCGGGCGACAGGCTCGGGCGCGTTGAAGTTGTTCGCCTGTTGCGCCGATGTTCCGGTAAAATCGATCGTCGCTTGCCGTCGCTTGCGGTCGACTGAAATTTTCACGCGCACCCGCGCGCCCTGATCGCTGATGGTTTCAAACGTCGAATCGCGCAGCCGCGCGATCACCCGCGCGACGCTTTCCGCCGCGTTGTCCTGCACATGCCGCATATAGGCCCGCACGACGGGCAGGCTGAAATCGGCGACCATTTTCGCCAGCAATTGCGCGCCTTTCTCGTTCGCGGCCACCTGCGCCTTGACATCGGCGACGTTGTGATCGGGATTGCGCGCGGGAAATTTCGCGCCGGCGAGCAGCGCGCGAAACGCCTTTTCGCGAAAGCGCCCGCGGTCGACGAGATGGAAATTGTCGATATAGACCCCTTCCTCCTCGATGGTCGTCGCGCGCGGCGACATGGAGCCCGGCGAAACCCCGCCGATGTCCGCGTGATGGCCGCGCGAGGCCACCCAGAACAGCGTCGTTTTTCCCGCGCGGTCGAACACCGGCGCGCAGACGGTCACGTCCGGCAGATGGGTGCCCCCATTGTAGGGCGCGTTGAGGGCGAAGACGTCGCCCTTGCGAATGCGCCCTTTGTTCGCCCGAATGACCGTCTCGACGGAACGGTCCATGGAGCCCAGATGCACCGGCATATGCGGCGCGTTGGCGACAAGGTTTCCCAGCGGATCGAACAAGGCGCAGGAAAAATCCAGCCGCTCCTTGATATTTACGGAAACAGCGGTGTTTTGCAGGGTCACGCCCATCTGTTCGGCTATCGACATGAAAAGATTGTTGAAAATCTCCAGCATCACCGGATCGGCTTTTGCGCCCGGGGCGCGACGCCTTGCCCTGGCTTTCACGCGCGCGAGCACCACATGATTTTTGCGCGTAATTTCCGCCCCCCAGCCGTCCTCGACTACGATGGTCTGGTGCGGCTCGACGAGCAGCGCGGGGCCGCGCAGCTTGTGCCCGATTCCAAGCCGCTCGCGGGTGAAAACCCGCGCGTTTCGCCACGCGCCTTGCGAGAAAAACCGCGTCCGCGCGTCGGGCTTGGGCACCGGCAAAGCGCTCGGGCGCCGCGCCGGCTCGACAAACCTCGCGCCGCCGCCGATGGCCTCGACGCTCACGGCTTCCACCACAAGTCCGCGTTCGCGGTCGATAAAGCCGAATTGCGCCTTGTGCGCGCGCGCGAACAGACGCCGCATATTCTTGATCGTCGCGTCCTGTTGCAGCGCGATTGTCAGCGCCGTGTCCGTGCCGGAATAGCGCAAATGCGCGCGTGAGCGCAGCCAAACCGCCGCGCGGGCGACGCCCTGTCCGCAAACTTCGCGCGCAACCTGCGCGCCAAGCGTCTTTCGCGCGCGCGTCATCAACGCAACCGCCCGCGCGTCGAGCGGCGCTTCAATGGCGCGCGTGCGCAGCGCGCGGATGTCGGCCAGCCCCATGCCGTAGGCCGACAGCAGCGAGGAAAAAGGGTGGATCAGCACCCGCGTCATGCCCAGCGCGTCGGCGACGAGGCAGGCGTGCTGTCCGCCCGCGCCGCCAAAACAATTCAGCGCGTAGCGCGTCACGTCGTAGCCGCGCGCGACGGAAATCTTCTTGATGGCCTCCGCCATATTGGCGACCGCGACGCGGATGAATCCGTCGGCGATGGCCTCCGGCGTTCGTCCATCGTCAATCCTGCGCGCCAGCGCGGCGAAAGCTTCGCGAACGGCGTCGACATCGAGCGGCTCGTTTTGCGCGGAGCCGAATATCTTCGGGAAATAAGCCGGCGACAATTTCCCCGTCATCACATTGGCGTCGGTCACGGCCAGCGGCCCGCCGCGCCGGTAGCATTTGGGTCCGGGATCGGCGCCGGCGGAATCCGGCCCAACGCGAAACCGCGCGCCGTCGTAGCGCAACAGCGAGCCGCCCCCGGCCGCCACCGTGTGAATCCGCATCATCGGCGCGCGCATCCGCACGCCCGCCACCTGCGTCTCGAAGGCGCGTTCATATTCCCCGTCGAAATGCGCCACGTCGGTCGAGGTGCCGCCCATGTCGAAGCCGATGACGCGCCGAAAGCCCGCCGACCGCGCCGTTTGCGCCATCGCGACCACGCCGCCCGCCGGGCCCGACAGGACCGCGTCCTTGCCGGCGAAAAGTTCGGCCCGCGTCAATCCGCCCGAGGACATCATGAACATCAGCCGCGCGCCGCTGTTTTTTGCGTCGAGCTCCCCGGCCACCCGCCGCACATAGCGCGCCAGGATCGGCGTGAGATAGGCGTCGGCGACGCTGGTGTCGCCACGTCCCACGAGCTTCACGAGCGGCGAGACTTCGTGGCTGACCGACACCTGCGAAAAGCCGATCTCCCGCGCCAGCGCCGCCACGCCCTGCTCATGCGCGGGATAATTCCAGGCGTGCATGAACACGATCGCCAGCGCGTCGATTCCGCTCGTCCGCGCCGCCGTAAGCTGCGCGCGCGCGGCGGCCATATCGGGCGCGCGCTCCACGGTTCCATCGGCGCGCACCCGCTCGTCTATTTCCACAACGTCGCAATAGAGCAGTTCCGGCTTGACGATATTGCGCGCGAAAAGCTGCGGGCGGGCCTGATAGCCAATTTCCAGCGCGTCCCGAAAGCCGCGCGTGGTCGCCAGCAGCACCCGTTCGCCCTTGCGCTCAAGCAACGCGTTGGTGGCGACGGTCGTGCCCATCTTGACCGCGCCAATGCGCCCGCGCGGAATCGCCTGCCCCGCCGCCAGCCCCAACAGATCACGCACGCCCTGCACGGCGGCGTCCGTGTAAGCATCTGAATTTTCTGATAAAAGCTTGCGCGCATGCAGGCCGCCATCGGGCGCGCGGCCGATCACGTCGGTGAACGTGCCGCCGCGGTCAATCCAGAAATCCCAGCAGGTCCCCGTCCTGTTAAGCCTGCTCATTCACCCTTTTCCCGCGTCAGAGTCGCATCTGCGCTGCGCACGCCCTATATAGCTGACGAAGTGTAAACGCCGGAGTGATCTCGTGGACGACACGCTGCGCCCCAAGGGGACCGCCACCCTGCATCCGGCCCCAAGCCTTGCCAACGCCATGCGCCGCGCCCGCACCGACGCGGCGGAGCATTCGGAGGTCGTGGCGGAACTGCGCGGCGCGGAAATGGCGCGCCTTGAAATGCTGGCCGAAGCCATGAAACCGGTTCTGGCGCAGGTGCCCGACTCCATTGACCTGTTCGACACCGGTCTGGTTCCCGGCGACCGCCCGCGCTTTTTCATCGACATGCTGGCTTTCGTCGAAATGGGCCGTGACCGCCGCACCTATCGCTTTCTGCAGGACACGCGGCATGGGCGCATTGTGCTCGCCGAGACCGAAAAGGTCGATTCCATGGTCGATACCATGACCCAATATGTGGCGCGCCGCCTGGTTGAGCGCGAACAGGCCATGGCCAGCGACCAGACGGTCGAGCAGGCCGCCCGGGTTTACGCGGGGGATTCCGGCGGGCGGTCCAGCCGCGCCCTCTCGCCCGTCAGCGCGGCAACGTCCGCGCCCCTCGCCCCGCCCCGCCGACGTCTGTTTTTCACGGCGCTGATGTTTGTGGTGGAACTGCTGGGCTCCATCGTCCTGTTTGCCGTTCTGGCCGCGCTCGGCTGGTTCGCCTGGCAGGCGGGTTGGCACTGGTGGGAAGTCCAGCAGGTCAGCGGCTGAGCAGGCCCCGGTTCGAGGAGGGGCCGATTCTGGAAGGGCATTTGCCGGGCCCAGGAAGGCCGTACAGGCCAATAGAAAATATTCCTTATGCTTGCCTCGTTGAAAGGAAAACAGGCCTACAGCCGCCTCCTGACGCGGTTAAGGGCCATACGGCTTTGCCGTCGGCCGGGCGCAGCGGCTCAAGCCTCGAAAGTCTCGATGTCGCCGATCGCGTCCGAACCCGGCAATATCCCGCGCACGCGCGCCTCGATGCGCCAGCCGTTGGCGGCCCGCTCGATCGCATAGAGATGGTAGGCGGCGCGGTGGCGCGGCGTGCCGGGAACGGCGGAGGCCGAGGCGACGCCAATAACCGGGACCCTGCGTCCCTCGCCGGCGATGTGATGGCGCAGCAGCCGGTGATTGTGCCCGTGCAGGATCAGTTCCGCGCCTTGCCGCGCGATGATGGCCTCGAACGCGCGCGCGTCGCGCAAGCCGCGCCCGGGGCTTGCGCCGCCGCGCCAGGGCGGATGGTGGATCATGACGACGCGCATGAGGCCGCGCGCGCCGGTCTCGGCCAGCAGCGCCTCAAGCGCGGCGCTTTGCGCGCGCCCGACCTCGCCCGACGCCAGGAACGGCGCGGTGGCGATGGCGGAGGACACGCCGATCAGCGCGACCTCCCCGCGCACGCGCAGCCAGGGAAAGCGCGTGTGCGCCTCCCCGTCGCTGGCGCTCCAGGGCGCGAAGGTTTCGAGAATGCGCGGCAGCGCGCTGCGCACATAGGCGTCGTGATTGCCTGGAACAAAACTTACCTCTTCAGGGCGCCCCAGCGTCCGCATCCACGCGCGCGCCAGGGGGAATTCCGTCGGCAGGCCGATGTTGAGAATATCGCCGGTCATGGCGACGTGATCAGGCTTTTGCGCACGCATGTCGGCGACGATTCGCGACAGCACATCCATGCTGTGGATGTTCGAGCGCCGCCGCCAATTGATGTAGCCGGTCAGTCGCTTGCCGATGAGCTCGCGCAGGCGGGGTTTTGGCAGCGGGCCAATGTGCGGATCGGAGAGATGAGCGAGGAGGAAGGACACGGCGCGGGTGTCGCCGGAAGGGGGCGGCGCGTCAAGGGCGGGGGGAGGGCGAAGGGCGGATTGCTTCCATCCAGGCGCGGATCGCGCCTGAAATCGCCATGCTTTGCAATCAGGCCGGCGTCAGTCGGGGCGTCTTCGCGCGACATTTCAACGTCAAGCCAAAACGTGTCGGCGCATGGGAGCGCGGCGGAAAAAGGCCAGGCGGGCCTTCGCTGAAATTGCCGTCCCTCGTAAAGGCGAAGGGATTGCAAGCAATGATCTGAAGCTTCAAAAAGCGGCTATTCCCGCAACACAATTTTCCTGATCTGTTCCTTGCGCTCCGCCGGCAATCCGTAGATCACGTTCAATGTCGCGCGCCGCGTCTCTTCGGCGTCGCCATAGGTCACCAGAAACCCCGTGCGCGCGCTCTCCGCGACAAGCGCGGGATCGGTCAGCGCCCGCTGCACGGCGGCGCGCAAAAACGCGAGGCGCGCGGGCGCCATGTTCGGCGGGGCGACGAGGATGCGGCCGAGCGTTTCGATTGTGGCGCGATAATCCAGCAGCCATTGTCCGTCCGCGTCGATATTCTCGACTTCATAGATCGCCGGCACATCGGGATAGAGCCGCGTGCGCGCGCGCGACAGCGTGAACAGCGGCAGGTTCATGCCGGCCTTGGTGAAATTCAGCGCGGAAATATCCGAAAGATAAATCGAATCCGCCTCGCCGCGCGTCACCGCGAGCGCCGCTTCGCTGGCGCCGGGATAGCCCATGACAATCCTGCAATCGAACTTCAGCGCGGCGCAGGCGAAGGCCGCGCCGTCGCCGATGCCGTCAAGCGGCGATGTCGCGGGCCAAATCATGGGGCGACCCATTTTGCGCGCGGCGTCGACGGTCCGGAACGGCGCGTTGGGGCCGACGACCCAGACGCGCGAGGCGTTCGAGACCATGCCGAGATGCGACATTTTCGGCAGATCGAAACGCACGCCGCTCGCGCCGAACAATTGCGCGAAAGACGCCGCGACGCCATGCACGATCATGAGGACGAGGCCATCGGGCTCGGCGCGGTTGACCCTGTCGAGCGCGGTGAGGCCGCCGGCGCCGGGCACGTTCTCGACAACGACGTTGGCGTTGAGCGTTTTGGCGATGTAGGGCTGAATGAGGCGGGCATAGGTGTCGTAGCCGCCGCCGGCGGAGGAGCCGACGACGAGGCGGACGTTTTTGTTGGCGTAGAAGGCGCCGGGGGATTGCGCGAGGACCGGACGCGCCGGCACAAGCACGAGCGCCGCGAGCAGGGCGGATGCGGGCCTCACACCAGCAATCCCGGCGCCTTGCGGTAGCGCCCGACAATCGCGTCCGCGATGTAGAACGCGTGCGCCTCGATGGTCAGCGTCGGATTGAACCCGCTCATGGTTGGAAACGACGAGGAGCCCACGAGGAAGAGGTTCGGCGCGTCCCAGCTCTGTCCATATTTGTTGACGACGGAATCCCGCGGATTGAAGCCCATGCGCGTGCCGCCCATGTGGTGGCCGCCGGGCGCGCCGGGGCCCGTGGGCGCGCGCCAGACAAGTTTGGCGCCCATGGCCTTGCCGATGCCCTCAAGCCTGTCGTGCATGAAGGCGACGGATTTGTTCTCGTTGGGGCGGCGCCAGTCATAGGTCAGGCGCGGCGCGGGCAGGCCGTATTTGTCGCGGATGTCTGGATCAAGATCGATGGTTTGATTGGCGTAGGGGAGGTCCTCGATCTGGCCGCCAAGGGACGCGTGCGACTGGAAATATCCGGAGATAAAATCGCGGTAGGCCGCGCCCCAGCGCGGCACGCCTGGCGGCGGCGGCATATTCATGGCGGCGCCAATCGGCGCGCCCTGCTGCCCCGCCGTGCCGATGGAAATCTGCCCGCCGCGGATAAAGCCGAGATCCTTGTGGTCGAAATTGTCGGCGTTGAAATCGTCGATGGAGTGCTTTTGCGCGTTGGGTCCCATGTAGACGTTCAGCGCGCGGTCGTCGAAGCCGACGAACACGGCGGGCCTGATATGGGTCATCAGATATTTGCCCAGATGACCGCTGGAATTGGCGAGGCCGTTCGGAAATTTTTCGGTCTTCGACAGCAACATCAGGCGCACGTTGTCGTAGATGAAGGTCGCGACAATCACGATATCGGCTTCGATCGTTTCCTCCGCGCCGCCTGGCCCGTAGTAGGCGACGCCCGTCGCCTTGC
>JANYDZ010000221.1 GCA_025363375.1 Hyphomicrobiales bacterium | reverse complement strand
GTTATTGCCACATCGAAAAGCTGCACAATCTCGAAGCCCTGCCTGCGAAAGGTTTTATGATATCGTGCTTCCCCGTGAAGATCGCCGCCGCCTCCGCAGGATGGACGCGCGCGGTCGCGATCTTCGAAGACTAGAATGGGCGCATCCATGTCGTACGCAAATAAAATCCTCGCCGCGTTCGCGCTCATCGCCGCAACGCCCGCAAACGCGGCCCTCAACGCAGCCGAATGCGCGGCGCTTGAGGGCGCCGCCGTCGCGCCCGCCGACATCGGCCTGCCCAGCGGCCCCGCGACCATTGTCGCCGCGAGCTTGCAAACCTCGGGAACGGCCTCGTTCTGCGCCTTGCGCGGGGTCATCCAGCCCGTTGACCAGAAAGCGCCGCTGATCATCTATCAGATCAACCTGCCCTCGGCCTGGAACGGCAAGGCCGTGCAATACGGCGGCGGCGGTTTCAACGGCGTGCTCATCAGCGGCCTTGATCCGCTGCGCGACGCGCCGCTCGGCGCGCCGACGCCCGTGCAACAGGGCTACGCCACATGGGGCACGGATTCCGGCCACCAGAACGCCGGGCTGGCGGAGATTCAGGCCTTCGCGCTCAACGACGAGGCGCTCGCGAATTTCGCTTACGCCTCCTACAAAAAGACGCGCGACGTCGCGGTGAAAATCGCCGCGCGCGCCTACGGGAGCCCGCCGCGCAAAATCTACTATTTCGGCGGCTCCGAAGGCGGCCGCGAAGGCCTCATGGCCGCACAACGCTTCCCCGCCGACTATGACGGCGTGGTCAGTACGGTGCCTGTCATCAACTGGGTGGGCTTGCAGATCGTCGGCAACCGCTCCGGCATCGCCCAGCAAAACGGCGGCTGGCTCAATCCCGCCAAAGTCGCGCTGCTGCGCAAGGCGACGCAAGCGGCCTGCGACGCCGCCGACGGCCTCGCCGACGGCATCGTCAGCCGCTACGAGAAATGCGTCGGAACCTTCGATCCCAGGTCGCTGCGCTGCGCCAACGGCGCCGACGCCGGCGACGCCTGCCTCTCCGACGCGCAGATCAAGGCGGTCGAGGCCTACCACACGCGCTACGAATATCCGTTTCCCCTGGCCAATGGCGTAACCTCTTACCCAGGCTACAATTACGGCAGCGAGGACCAGCCCGACGGCATGGTGAACTGGGCGAGCGGTCCCTCCGCGCCCGCATCGCCTCCTCCTTCGCCCGCCACGCAGGCTCGAATTTGGTACTACGGCAACGGCGCCGTGCGCTATTTCTTCGCGCGCGATCCGAAATTCGACTCGTTGAAATTCGATCCCGTCGCCTTCAGGGACAACGTGTCGCGCATTTCCGAAATGATGGATTCCACCAATCCCGATCTCTCCCAGTTCCTCGCCCGCGGCGGCAAACTCATCCTCAAGGAGAACGCCAGCGATCACGCGCAAAGCCCCTTCGCCGGCGTCGATTATTACAAATCCGTCGTCGCGAAAATGGGGCAGGACAAAGTCGATGGCTTCATGCGCTTTTTCGTGACGCCGGGCGCCAGCCACAGCGGCTTTGGCGTCAACGGAATCGATGGCGCGCCGATCCCGCGCGGCGTCGATCTCCTGGGCGTGCTCGATGATTGGGCGAGCGCCGGCAAGGCGCCCGACGCGCTCTCGCAAATCGCGCAGAACCCGGCGGCCCCTTTTGCGACGCTGTCGGCGCGCCCGCTGTGCCGTTACCCGCTCTATCCGCGGTACGACGGCGCCGGCGACGTGAAACTCCCCGCGAGCTTTGCCTGCGCGCCGCAGTGACGGCGTTGCGAACGGCCAATTTCGAGGCGTGTCGAGCTACTTGTTCCTCGACACGATGTCCCGTACGCGCTTCTTCTGCTCCGGAGTGACCTGCGCGACGACCTTCAGCGCGTTGTTGAGCGTGCTCTGCGGATCGAGATATTCGATGATGCGTTCCGTCCGCTCGCCTTCGGCGATCAACTGCGGGTTGTGCAACACCTCATTCACCGCCGCCTGCAGAAAAGCCAGCCGCGCCCTGGCTACGCCCGGCGGCAGGATCAGGATGCGGCCGAGATCTTCCACGCCCGAGTGGAAATCGAACAGCCATTGCTGATCCGCGTCCAGATCGACCGCCTCGTGAATTGTTGGTCGATCCAGGAACCAGCGCGACCGCTTGCGCGCCATGGTGGCGAGCGCGAAATTCTGCTTGGCCTTGACGAAATTGTTGGCGGAGGATTCCGGGATGTAAACCGCGTCCATCTCGCCCTTCGTCACAGCCAGCGCCGCCTGATTGCTGCCGTTGTAGCCCGGCACGATCTGGCATTCGAGCTTCAGCGCCTCGCAGGTAAAGGCGGCGCCGTTGCCAAGCCCGTCGGCCGGCCCGGCGGCGCCCCATTGCCATTTCATCTTTGTCCTGAGCGCGTCGCGCACGGATTTGGCGGGCGCGTCGGGACCGACCAGCCAGAGCCCCGGAGGCGCGCCGACTGTGGCGAGATAATCGAACTTCGCCAGATCGAAGCGCAGCCCCGGCTGCTCCGTGATCTGCGCGAAGGCCGCCGAAGTGCCGTTGGCGAAGGACATCGTCAGCCCGTCCGGCGGCGCTATGTTGAGGCGGTTGAGCGACGTAATGCCGCCCGCGCCGGGCTGGTTTTCCCCGATGACATTGGCGTCAAGCGCCCTGGCGAGATAAGGCGCGATCAACCGCGCGTATATGTCGTAGCCGCCGCCGCTGCCCGACCCCACGACGATCCGCGCCGTCTTGCCCGCGAAAAACGCCTTCTCGGATTCCTGCGCCGCGGACGGCGAGCCCGCCGCGACCAGCCCGGCCAAAACCCACGCGCCCAAACGTTTCCCAGCCATGGCAAATGCCTCCCGGTCTTTTGCGCGCCGCCCGACGCAAATTTCTCGCCGTGCAAAATTTCTCACCGTGCTTGACCGTGCAACCCGGGCGAAGTCAAGGTTGCCGCGACAAATCGCGATTCGCCAGGAAGTACACCCAGGAAATACACCCATGCCTGCAAATCCCGCCCGCGCCTGGTTCGCAGCTTGCTGCCTCGCTCTCGCGCTCGCAGCCTGCAAAGCCAATTCTCCGCAGCCGCAGGTGCAGGCGCCGCCGCCGCCGGCGCGCGCCAACGGCGTGACGCCCGCCGGTTTCCAATTGCCGGAGGGCTCGGGCTGTTCCGCCGATATTTCCCGCTGGCAGGCGATCCAGCAGAACGACCTGCAGACCGGGCACGTCAACAAAGCCGTTTACGACCAGATCCAGAGCGAAACCGCCGCCGCGGCCGCCGCCTGTCAGGCTGGCCGCGGCGCCGAGGCCAGCGCCATGGTGCGCGCCAGCAGAGCCCGGCACGGCTATCCCGGCGGTTGATTTTACGCGCTCAGCATGTGCCGGAGATAGGCCAACACAAAATCCGGCATCCGACCGGCTACGAGATCGCCGCGCGTGCGCACCACGTGCATGCGTCGCAACTCGGCGTCCTCCTGGCGCGCGATGCGCGATTCGATTTCACGCGCGATGTCACGCGCGGGCGCGTCGATATGCGCGGATTTCATGCAGGCCAAACGCGGCCCCGCGTCGACAATCACCCAGCCCGGAGCCAGACTCACCTCATGCGCCGCAAGCCCCGTCTCCTCCTCAAGCTCGCGCGACACGCTGCCTTCGAGGTCCAGCGCGTCGCCGACGACGTCGTCGAGATCGGGCGTGCCCGCCGGAAAATATATTTTTCCCGCGTTGGCGGTATGCGCGCCCATTTCCGCCAGAACAAAGCCGCCGTCGTTGCCGCGCAGCGCCGCCATGGCGAAACAATTGCGCACCTGCGCGCCGGGAAAACCGAAATCGCGCCACGCGATGAACGCCGAAAAGCTGGTCTCGAAATGCGCGCTGCGCAACACGCGTTTGCCGCCCTCGTCGATCACATCGCCGCGATGCATCAGCAGCACGCGCCCATCGAACAATCGCGGGCGCTCGGCCACAAGCCCTTGCCAGTGCGTTGCGATCGCCCGCGCGCGTTCGCGGGCAAAACCCCAGTCATGCGGCTCGACGCGCGCGGCCAATTCGTCGACGCGCTCAATTGCGACCGCGCGCCCGCTCATGCCTCGATTCATGCCTCGATGGTTCCCTGCGCGATCATCACCACAGCGCCGCCGACGCTGGCGCCCATGAGCGTCCCGCCCCCCACATCGAGCCCCAGCGTAATGAGGCTGGGACGGCCCATCTCGAACCCCTGTTCAATCACGAGCGTATGTTCGCCGTCTTCCGGCTTCTCATAAGCCACGGCGACGCCCGCAAACGCGGCGGCCGCAGACCCCGTCGCGGGATCTTCCGCAATGCCGCGCAGCGGCGCGAACATGCGCGCATGCACATCGCTGCCCCGGCGCTCGACTTCGCTTGTGTAGAGAAAGGCGCCCACGACAGCCGCGCCAAAAACCCGCTCGAAATGCGCCATGTCGGGCCGCGCCCGCGCAATGGCCTCGCGCGACGCGATGGGCACAAAGGCCAATGGATTGCCCGCCGACCAAACGCCGGGCTGATGCGCGTCGAAGCCGATGTCGGCGACTTCAAGCGACAAAGCCGCCGCGATCGCCGCCTTGTCGTCAAGCGCGCCGACGCGCTCCGGCAGTTTTGGAATGTTGAAACTCGCGTAAATCACGCCCATTTTGCCGGCGCGCACCATACACACGACATCGCCAACGGCTTCTTCGAGCACAATGCGCAATTCGTCCTTGACGATATGCTCGGGCGCGCGCAAATGGGCGATCAAAGCGGCGGCGCCGATGGTTGGATGGCCTGCGAAGGGCAATTCCGCGTTCGGCGTGAATATACGCAGCCGCGCCGTGTTCACGGGATCGCCGGCGTCGCGCAGAAACACGGTTTCCGAAAGATTGAACTCGCGCGCGATCGCCTGCATTCGCGCGGCGTCAAGCCCGGCCGCATCGACGACAACAGCCAACGGATTGCCCGCGAACGGCGTGTCGGTGAAGACATCGAGAATGTGGTAGGCGCGGCGCAAGGGAGGTCCTGGGTTTGGGGCAAGGTTTCGGCGCGTCGCCCTTTTCCCGCGCAACGGGAGAAGGAGACAAGACAGCAAATACTACTTCGCCAATTCCGCCGCCTTCCTGGCGAACCTGTCCTCAAAGGTCTTCGCCAGATCCACGTTCGCGCCCTTCATCTCCTCGTCGAACTTCGTCAGCATATCCGCCGTTGATTTCATGCCGGCGGGATCGATGACGCCGGTGAGCGAATAGGCGGGCCGCGATTTGCCCAGCGCCAGCAGGTAGAGCGGCTTGTCGCCGAGCAGATATTCTTCCGGCACGGTTGCGGCGATGTCCTCCGCCGAAGCGGTCTTCATCCACTGCAGCGTCTTGTAGAAAACATTTGTCAGCGC
>JANYDZ010000161.1 GCA_025363375.1 Hyphomicrobiales bacterium | reverse complement strand
ATCCAGAACCGATTGGGAATGACCGTGGGCGGTGTCGATGACGATGCAATCGACGCCGGCGTCCATGAGCATCAGCGCCCGCGCGTAACCTTTGTCGCCTACGGTGGAGGCGGCGGCGACGCGCAGGCGCCCTTCCGCGTCCTTGCAGGCGTTGGGGTGCGCCGTCGCCTTCTCGATGTCTTTCACCGTGATCAGGCCGACGCAGCGGTAATCGTCGTCCACGACCAGCAGTTTTTCGATGCGGTGCTGATGCAAAAGGCGGCGCGCCTCGTCCTTGCCGACGCCTTCGCGCACGGTGACGAGTTTCTTGGTCATGAGTTCGGAGACCGGTTGGCCCGGCTTGTCGGCGAAGCGCACGTCGCGGTTGGTGAGAATGCCGCAAAGCTTCGCCGGCTTTCCATTGGCGCCGCGCTCGACCACGGGAATGCCGGAGATGGCGTGATGCTTCATCAACGCCAGCGCGTCGGCCAGCGTCTCGTCGGGGAAAATGGTGATGGGATTGACCACCATGCCGCTTTCAAAGCGTTTGACTTTGCGGACCTCCTCGGCCTGCTCCTCGGGCTCGAGATTGCGGTGGATAACCCCGATGCCGCCGGCCTGCGCCATGGCGATGGCGAGCCGCGCCTCCGTCACCGTGTCCATGGCGGAGGAAATAATGGGAATGTTGAGCGAAATCGTGCGTGTAAGTTTGGTGCGCAGATCGACCTCGCTCGGCATCACGAGCGAGTGGCCGGGGCGTAAAAGCACGTCGTCAAAGGTGAGGGCTTCGGCGAAACGACTGTTCTGTAAGGTGGACATGGCCAACTCCGGAAGGCCGCCGGCGGATTAAGCCGGAGGCGCGGGCGGGACTCGCCCTGAAAGGCAGGATTGGCAGTGGCACATAGCACGCATGTGACGGGGCGCAAATGGGGGATCGAGCCGCGTCACAGCCCCAGCGTCAGCTCCGCCCAGCGCAGCACAAAGCCGCTGTTGAGGAAGTCGAGGACTTTGGGTTCGATTTTGTCGGGCGCGGCGCCGGGCGATTGCGCGGTCGCCACGATCACGTCGCAGCGGTCGTTGAAGGCCACCGAGAGCATCCGGCTCGCCGACGCGTCGCGGCCGCTCGCATAGGGGCGGCTGCGGCCGGCCATGCGGCCCACCCTGATTTCGCGGCCTTCGGCGGTAGGCGCGAAGGTTTTGCCAATCATCTCGACGTCGCCGATGCGCTCGAGTTCTTCGTCGTCCGAGACGCCCGTGGCGCAATTGCAAAAACCTATTTTCGCCCGAAACGTAACGCGCACGTCGGCGCCGCAATCCTTCGCCGCGCAATCGAAGGCTTTTCCCTTGCCGAACTGGTCGTTGAGAAAGGGCCATTCGGCCTCGCTCCAGCCCACAGGGATTTTTTGCGCTTCGGTTGTGGCCAGGCGCGGCTTTGGTTCGCCGAGCCAGGCTTGCACGCCCGCCGCCGCCAACGCGGCGAGGGCGACAAGGCCGAAAAAGTAGCCGACGAGGACGCGTTTCATTCAGCTCTCGTCATTTCGCCGGATATTTCCGCGCGTCGGCCAATACGGGCCGCTCGGATTTTGAATCCGCCGCGAGTTCGAGGAGTTTGGCGTAGTTGATTTTCGCCTTGCTTGAGTCGCCCAGTTTTTCGGCGGCGACCGCCGCGCCGGCGTGCGCGTTGAAGCGGTTGGGCTCCTTTTTCAGCACGGCTTCATAAGCGGCGAGCGCGTCTTTCAACCGCCCCTGCCCCATCAGCATGTCGCCGTAGAGTTCGCGCGCGGGGGCGAGCGGGCCCGGCGTCACCGGCGCCTTCTCCGTCTTGTCCTCGGCGTCGGCCGCGGCGCTCAGGGCGTTCAACGCTTCGTCTATTTTGCCTTCGGCGAGCAGCACCCAACCGCCCGCGATATCCGCCTGAATATCGACGATCGCGGGCCAGTACCCGTCCTTCGCGTCGCGCAAGGCGGCGCTGATTTTGCGGAGTTCGGCGATGTCGGCTTTCGCGGCGTCCGGGTTGCCGGAGCGCGCCGCGCCAAGCGCGCGCGCGAAATGCGTGATCGCCTGAGCGTTGCGCACAGGGCTTTCGCGCACGGTCAATTGCGCGGCCTCTTTCCACTCGCCGCGTTCGACAACGAAACGCGCCGGACCCGCGGCCAACGCGTAAGCGCCGCCGCCGAGCGCGTTGACCGTCTTGGCGCGCTCGAAAGTTTCGATCTGCGAGGCGATGGCGGCCCTGGCGTGATCGTCCTGCGCCAGTTGAAGGTAAGCGTAGACCATGTAATCGGTGGCGTGCATCTGCTCGCCGGTGTCGCGGCTTTCGCGCGCGGTTTTCGCCGAGGCCGTGTTGGAGGCGATGGACTCCTTCCAATAACCGACCCGGGTGAAAATATGCGAGGGCATGTGCTGGGCGTGCGGCGCGCCGGGAGCGATGCCCGCGTATTTTTTCGCCGCCTCCAGGCCTTTCTCCGCCAGCGCCGGCGTGTCGTAGAGGTGGATGAGATAATGCGCGATGCCCGGATGTTGCGGCAGGCGCTTCCACATGGGCTCGAGAATTCCCGCGCCCTTCAATTGCTGCGCGTAGGTCTTGTCCTGCGGCGAAGCGGATGTGTTGAGCGTGATCGCGTAGAAAATCTGCGCTTCATCGTCCGAGGAATATTTCGCGGCGAGCGCTTCCATCGCTTTCAAATATTTGCCGATGCGCGCGCGGTGGTCGAGCTTGTCGTAATCGACATACATGTTGGCGAGCGCCTCGATGTAGTCGCGCTCGCGCTCGGTTTTCGCTCCGGCGGCCTTCGCCTTCTGGATCGCCGCGAGGCCGGGCGCGAGATTCGGCGCGGGAATGGGGCCATGGGGGTTGCTGAGCAGCGACAGAGCCTCGCCCCAATAGGCGATGCCGCAGGCGGGGTCGGCCTGCGCGGCCTCTTCGAAGACTTCGCGCGCGGGAACGTACCAGAAGGAGTGCTGATAGCGCATGGCGCGGTCAAAGCGGCGCTGCGCGGTGTCGTTGCACGATGTCTCGAAATGCACCGCGCCGAATTGGGCGTTCTGATCTTCCTGCGCGCGCGCGGAAGGCAATGGAGAGAGGGCGAGAGCGGTGGCGACGAGAGCGGCGAGTTTTACGCGGTTGCGAAGCATGACGGCCTCCCTGTTGGGTTGAGAGAGATTGGCATTTTCCGCGTCGCGGAACAATCGCCGCGCCGCGTCGCGCGGTGGCGGGGATGTTCGGTGGAAAACAACCGCTGGGTCGGGAACAAGCCGGCCAGGACAATCGAAGCCGGCGATGTCGCGGGTGAGAACGCTTGCGCGCATTTTCGCGCTTGCAACGCGGCCAAGCGTCATTGAGAAACCTGTGGTCCCGCGCCTGATCAGGCGCTTGCTTATTGCGAGCGTGAGCAATCCCGGATTCTGTTGGAAAGCCAATCGAATCTTCGGGCGCCGGGGAAACCTCCAGATGTTCAACTCATCTTGTATTATGTTGAACATGTTCACGACAGCAATGGCTGTTGCCGTCTCCGCGCTCACGCCCCGCCGCGAAAACCCGTCGCCAGCACATAAAGCTCGGCGGACCCGGCGCGGCTGGCTTTCGGCTTTACATGGCGCACGACGGAAAAATCGCGCTTGAGGTTGGTCAACAGCGTATTTTCAGTTCCGCCTTGCAGAACTTTGGCGACAAAGAACCCGCCGGGCGCCAGCACCTCGCGCGCGAATTCGATGGCAAGTTCGGCGAGCGCGACGATTTTGATGTGATCGGTCTTGCGATGTCCCGTCGCATTCGCCGCCATGTCGGACATTACGCCGTCGGCGAGACCGCCGAGCTTGACTTTGAGTCTTTCGGGCGCGTCGGAATCGTAGAAATCCATCACTGTGAATTCAACGCCCGGAATGGCTTCTATATCGAGCAGGTCGATGCCGACGACGCGGCCCTTGCCCGCGGCGGAG
>JANYDZ010000157.1 GCA_025363375.1 Hyphomicrobiales bacterium | reverse complement strand
CTTGGTGAGCAGTTCGATGCCGGGCAGATGATAGACGCAGGTGTCGAAGTACACATTCTTCATGAGGTATTCGACCAGCGGCGGTTTGCCCATGTTGAGGCACAGGCCGCGATAGCGACCCCAATGGTAGGGGACCGCGCCGCCGCCGTGGGGAATGACGAATTTCAGCGTCGGGAAATCCTTGAAGAGATTGCCCTGGATGAGCTGCATGAAGGCGGTTGTGTCGGCGTTGATGTAGTGAGCGCCGGTGGCGTGGAAGTTCGGATTGCACGAGGACGAGACGTGGATCATGGCGGGCACTTCAAGCTCGACCAATTTCTCGTAGATCGGATACCAGCTCTTGTCGGTGAGCGGCGCTCCGGTCCAGTAGCCGCCGGAGGCGTCGGGGTTCAGGTTGACGCCGATGAAGCCAAGTTCCTTCACCATGCGCTCAAGCTCGGGGATGGAGTTCTTCGGCGGGGCGCCGGGATGCTGCGGCAACTGGCCGACGCCAATGAAATTGTTCGGCAGCAACTTGCAGATGCGGGCGATGATATTGTTGGACATGCGCGCCCATTGCAGGCTCACGGCTTCCGAGCCGACGTGATGGGCCATGCCGGAAGCGCGTGGCGAGAACACCGTCAGGTCGGAGCCGCGGTCGCTCTGGAATTTCAACTGCTTGGCGACGCTGGCGAGAATGACTTCGTCGGAAATGCCGAGGTCTTCGCTGTTGGGTTTGCGAGCGCTGTCGGCGAGGCCGGCGAGCTGTTTGTCGCGGAATGCCTGAAACGCGGCGGGCTCGGTGGTGTAATGGCCGTGGATGTCGATGATCATGGTACTGCCTCTTGGTTCAACAAACGTGGGCTACGCCCGTCCGCTCAAGCCGATTGTAGCCCTGCGGGAGAGCCGCCGTCGAGATGGAGCTTCCGCCCTGATGGAGCTTGGGCGGGTGGATAGAGGAATTGTGGCGGGGGGGCAAATAGACGGGCCAACCTTGTCAACATGCCGCGTCAACCGGCTTTGGCGGTATATTTCCGCGGCGTTCATCTGGACCAGGGCCTGCTCGCCCATCTCCACAAGAATTGCCGCCAGACCTGTCATGGAACACATGCCGGCGACAAAGTCGCCGTCGTCGAGCCCCTTGCAATCGCGCCGCCCGGCCATACAAAGGGCCAACCTTCGCCCCAACCTGTCGGGAGCCCCCCATGCCGCTCGCCTATATGTCAGGCTTCAGCAATGATTTCGAGACCGAGGCGCTGCCGGGCGCGCTGCCGGTTGGCCGCAACTCGCCGCAGAAGTGCCCCTACGGCCTGTATGCCGAACAGCTTTCGGGCTCGCCCTTCACTGCGCCGCGAGCGTCGAACCAGCGCTCGTGGGTCTATCGCATTCGTCCTTCAGTGAAACACGTCGGGCGCTTCAGCAAGGCCGATGGCGGCTTGTGGCGCACCGCGCCGTGCAATGAAGTCGAGGTTCCGCCTGGACAAATGCGCTGGTCGCCGGCGCCGGTCCCGTCGGAGCCGCAAAGCTTCCTCACGGGCGTCCGCACCATGACGACCGCGGGCGACGCCGCCGCGCAATCGGGCATGGCGGCGCACGTCTATCTCATCAACAGATCCATGGTGAACGAGTATTTTGCCAACGGCGACGCCGAGATGCTGTTTGTGCCGCAGCAGGGCGGCCTGCGTTTCGTCACCGAGTTCGGCATTGTTGAAACCACGCCGGGCGAGATCGCCGTCATTCCGCGCGGTGTGAAAGTGCGCGTCGAGATCATGGGCGAGCCGGCGCGCGGCTACATCTGCGAGAACTACGGCGCCGCGTTCAGGCTGCCGGAGCGCGGGCCGATCGGCGCCAATTGTCTGGCGAATTCCCGCGACTTTCAAACGCCGGTGGCGTGGTACGAAGACCGCGAGGAGCCTTCGCTCGTATACCTGAAAAGCAACGGCGCGCTATGGCGCAGCGAAATCGGCCATTCGCCGCTCGATGTCGTGGCGTGGCATGGCAATTGCGCGCCCTACAAATACGATTTGCGCCGCTTTGTGCCGATCGGGGCGATTCTCTACGACCACCCCGATCCCTCGATCTTCACGGTGATGACCGCGCCGTCGGACACGCCCGGCATGGCGAATATCGATCTCGTGATTTTCCCCGAGCGCTGGCTGCCGGCGGAAGATACGTTCCGCCCGCCGTGGTATCATGTGAACGTCATGTCGGAATTCATGGGGCTGATTTACGGCGTCTACGACGCCAAGCCGCAGGGGTTTACGCCCGGCGGCGTCAGCCTGCACAATTGCATGTTGCCGCACGGCCCCGACATGGACGCGTTTGAACACGCGAGCAACGTCGAATTGAAGCCGGTTAAACTGTCGAACACGCTGGCCTTCATGTTCGAGACGCGGTTTCGTCAGAATGTGACGAAACACGCGGCGGAG
>JANYDZ010000155.1 GCA_025363375.1 Hyphomicrobiales bacterium | reverse complement strand
CGCATCGAAAGCGTCGCGCGCGCGGAAATATCGGAAACCGACGGCATGCGCGTCATCCGCCACAAGAACAGCATGATGCCGCTGATCGACGTCGCCGAGATGGACGACGACCACTTCGGCGACGTGCGTCCCGTTCTCGTCATCGGCGTGGGCGGCGAATTGTTGGGCCTGCTTGTCTCTGAAATCGTCGATATCGTCGAGGACGAACTCGACATTGAAATCGCCGGCGAATCAAAGGCGGTGATCGGCTCCGCCATGGTGCGCGGCGAACCGGCGGAAATTCTCGACATCACGCATTTCATGCGGTTGGCGCGCCCCAGCGCGTTCTCGCGCGGCCACGCGCGCCGTTTCCGCATTCTCATCGTCGACGACAAATTGTTTTTCCGCGACATGCTGTCGCCCATTGTTTCCGCCGCCGGCTACGACGTTTCGACGGCGGCCTCGGCGGCGGACGCGCTGCAATTGTTCGAAAAAGGCGCGCGGTTCGACGTCGTCGTCACCGACATCGACATGCCCGAGATGGACGGCTACGCCTTCGCCCGCGAGCTTCATGCCGATCCCGGCCGCGCCGAAATTCCGATGATCGCGCTGGCCGCGCACGCCGCGCCCGCTGTGCTGGCGGCCGCGCGCGCCGCCGGCATGCGCGGAGCCGTCGGCAAGTTCGACCGCGCGGCGTTGATCGCCGCTTTGACGGAAACCCTCGAGGGCAGCGCCTTCAACAACCACGCCATTGAATCGCGCGTCATCGCGGGAGCCGCCGCATGAGTCTCACGGCGCCCGCCCAACACGCCGGCGGTTTCAGTCGCGCGCCCGCGCAAGAGCCGAAACTGCGCAATATTTTCACCGTCACAGCCGCGGGTGAAAAGTTCGGCCTGCCCGTCTCCTGCGTCCACACCATTTTCCGGATTTCCCGCATCACGCCTATCCCGCTCGGGCCCCCGGAAGTCGTCGGACTGGTCAATTTGCGCGGCAAAATCGTCACCGCCGCCAGCCTGCGCCGCCGGATCGGACAGACCGACGACGGTCCGCACGAAGGCGCCATCGCGATCGGCATCGAACACCACGACGAAAGCTTCGCTTTGCTCGTCGACGAGGTCGGCGACGTTGTGACTGTGTCGGAAGCCGCGCGCATTCCCGCTCCGGCCAATCTCACGGCGGAACGCCTCGGACTGACGAGCGCTGTCTATCGCCTCGATCAAGGCTTCATCTCGGTGTTCGACATGGACGCCGTGCTCGATTTCAGCGGCTCCTCGCGGGCCCGTCAAAACTCGTAACGTCTGGAGAACGGCTATGAAACAGATTCTCGTGGTTGACGATTCCGCGGTCATCCGCAAGATCGCGCGTCGCATTCTGGACGGCATGCGCTTTGAAACTTCGGAAGCCGAGGACGGCGCCAAGGCGCTTGCCGCCTGCGCGTTTCTGATGCCGGACGCCATCCTGCTCGACTGGAACATGCCGGTCATGGACGGCTTCGAGTTTCTGCGCCAGTTGCGCAAGCTTCCCGGCGGAACCCGTCCGAAAGTCGTCTTTTGCACGACCGAAAACGACATCACCCACATCGCGCGCGCCATGCACGCGGGCGCCGACGAATACATCATGAAGCCTTTTGACAAGCAGATTTTGCAATCAAAATTTGAAGAAATCGGCCTCGTCTGAAGCTCCATTTCCTCCCGACAGCGGCGGCGCCATGTATCGTGAACCCGGAAACCTGCGCGTCGCGGCGGCGCCGTCGCGCGACCCGCTTCATAAAAAGGCTTCGGCGCTTCAGCCCGCCATCGCGTTGCGCAGATTTTCGCCGTGCATTCCCCGCGCCCTCGTCATCGCGGCCTCGACCGGCGGGCCTCAGGCGCTCGCTCTTGTGCTGGCAGAACTCGCGCCGTCGCTGGCGAATCTGCCTGTCCTGATCGTTCTTCATTTGCCCGCGGATTTCACCAAACTTGTCACGACCAATATTGCGCGCCTCACAAAGCTGCCGACACGGGCCGCGCGGCACGGAGAACCCGCGTTGCCCGGCCATATCTATTTCGCGCCAGGCGACACGCACATGCGTGTGTTGAAGATCGGCGACGCGCCGATTCTTGTGCATGCCGACGGGCCGCCGGAAAACTTCTGCAAACCAGCCGCGGATGTCCTGTTTCGCTCCGCCGCGCAAACATTCGGCGTTGGCGCGCTCGCATTGGTCTTGACCGGCATGGGCAGCGACGGCAGCATTGGATCGCGCGCCGTGGTCGAGGCCGGCGGCAGCGTCATTGCCCAGGACGAATCCTCAAGCGTCGTGTGGGGCATGCCCGGCTCCGTCGTCAACGCGGGTCTTGCCTCGGCGGTTCTGCCGCTCGATCGCATGGCGGGCGCGGTGCAGGGGTTGTTGCGCGGCGCGCCGCCCGGAGGCGGGAGATGATCTCCGCCTACGCCAGTCTGAGAACCTACCTGAAGAACGCCGCGGGCATCGTCCTCGACGCGGACAGGGAATACATGGCCGAATCCAGGTTGGCGCCGCTGGTCAGAAAATTCGACGTGTCAAGCGTCGATGCGCTGCTCGCGCGCCTCAACACCTCGAACGATCCGCGACTGAGGCAAGACGTGATCGAGGCGATGACGACCAACGAAACCTACTTTTTTCGCGACCGCGCGCCATTTGACATGTTCGAAAACCTTGTGCTTCCCGCATTGCTGGAACAACGCGCGGAGGAACGCGCGATCCGCGTCTGGTGCGCCGGCTGCTCCACCGGACAGGAGCCCTATTCACTGGCGATGCTGCTCGACGCAAACGCCCGTCGTCTGGCGGGCTGGCGCGTCGAAATACTGGCGACCGACATTTCGACCGCCGCTCTCGATAGCGCCCGACAGGGAAGTTACAACCAGTTTGAAGTGCAACGCGGTCTGCCCGTGAGCCAACTGCTGCGGTACTTCGTCCATGAGGGGTCGCAATGGCGTCTTGCGGAGCATTTGCGGGCGCGCGTCGATTTCCGCGAGCTCAATATGATGTCCGATTTCAGCGCTCTTGGCCCCTTTGATCTGGTTTTTTGCCGCAACATCCTCATCTATTTCGATCAGGCGACAAAAATAGATGTCCTGCGGCGCGTCGCGAATGTTTGCCGTCCCGACGCGTTTCTTGTGCTGGGCGCCGCGGAAACACTGGTTGGTCTTGGCAACGCCTGGAAGCCGCACGCCATTCATCGCGGCGTGAATATTCGCGCCGCCTGAGCCCGATGGCGGCAATCCCTGTCGCTCCAACGCAAAAAAAGCCCCGCGCGAGCGGGGCTTTTTTACGATGCGGCCGCTTCAGGCGGTTATGCGCTCGTCGTTGTCCGTCGGTTCGCGCAAGACGTAGCCGCGGCCCCAGACCGTCTCGATGTAATTGCGTCCTTCGCTGGCGTTGGCAAGTTTCTTGCGCAGCTTGCAAATGAACACGTCGATGATCTTGAGTTCGGGTTCATCCATCCCGCCGTAGAGATGATTGAGGAACATTTCCTTGGTGAGGGTGGTGCCCTTACGCAGCGAGAGCAACTCCAGCATCTGATATTCCTTGCCGGTCAGATGCACGCGAACGCCGGAGACTTCGACCGTCTTCTGATCGAGGTTGACGACAAGATCGCCGGTCGTGATCACCGATTGGGCATGCCCCTTGGAGCGGCGCACGATCGCATGAATGCGGGCGACCAGTTCATCCTTGTGAAACGGCTTTGTCAGATAATCGTCGGCTCCAAAACCGAGCCCTTTCACCTTGTCCTCGATGCCGGCGAGGCCGGAAAGGATGAGGATCGGCGTCTTTACTTTGGCGACGCGCAACGTCCGCAGAACTTCATAACCGGACATATCCGGCAAATTGAGGTCGAGCAGGATGATGTCGTAGTCATAGAGCTTGCCGAGGTCGATGCCCTCTTCGCCCAGATCGGTGGTGTAGACATTGAAATTCTCCGACTTGAGCATCAATTCGATGCTCTGGGCCGTTGCGCTGTGGTCTTCTTTTAAATGTTCCAGCATTTGTGTCCCCAGCTGGCACA
>JANYDZ010000132.1 GCA_025363375.1 Hyphomicrobiales bacterium | reverse complement strand
ATCGGGCGCCGAGCAGAAACGGGAGACGGGCATGGGTGGAGTTGACTGGGAGGACGTTGACATGGCGGAGTTCCGGAAAAGAACTCCAGTCTAGCAAAGGTTGCGCCTGAAAGCGCCCGCGCTTTGTTATTTTCGGGCGTCCGCGCTTTTTATCGTGTTGCCAATGTCGAGATTCGGCTTGCCGCCCAGACGAACCCTGTAGATCTCAAGGTTCTCGACGATACGCTGCACATAATTGCGGGTTTCGCTGATGGGGATGCGCTCGATCCAGTCCACGGGATCGACGTCGGGAAGACGGGGATCGCCATAGGCGGCGATCCATTCGCGCACCCGTTTGCCGCCGGCGTTATAGGCGGCGAAAGTCAGGATATTGGAGTTCCTGTATTCGTTGAGCAGATCGGCGAGGTGAGCGGAACCCAGTTGCGCGTTGAAGGCGGCGTCGCGGATCAACCGGGTTTCGTCGAAGGGAACTCCGGCGCGCTGGGCGGTCACGCGGGCCGTCGGGGTCATCATCTGCATGAGGCCCTTGGCGCCGGCGGTGGAGAGGGCTGTGGGCGCAAAAGCGCTCTCCTGCCGCGCGATGGCGTAAACCATGGGCGTCTCCGCCGCGCGCGCCAGCGGCTCGAAAAAGGGGATGCCAAACGTCGGAAAAGCCGGCTCGTCGAGCGGAAAGCCGCGCTGGCTGGCGATCTTGCCGATGCTCAGGGTGACGCCTGCGTTTCTGGCGCGCGCCATGACTTCGGCGAGCGCCGCGATCTGGGCCTCGTCGTCGATCGCGCGCGCGGCTTCCAGCGCCAGCGGAGCGGCGAAGTCCTTTTGCTCCAGCGCCTCAAGCAGTTCCACAACGCGGATCGCCTCGACACGTTCCTCGCCTTTGGCGACGCGCGCGGGCTTGCGAATGGTCAGATCGCTGCGGCCAAGGCGCGCGCGCGCGAGTTGCCCGTAGTAATTCGCCGAGTGGCTGGCGGCCGTCTGGTAGAATGTCGATGCGGCGTCCGTGTCGGCGAGGGCGTCGGCGGCGCGGCCCTGCCAATAGGCGGCGCGGGAAATAGACATGGGCGTTTCGGCGAGCCGGGCGCAATTGGCGAAATGGTTTTTCGCCAGCGCGGCGTCGCCAAGATAACGCAACGCGATCCAGCCGGAGTGGAACTCCGCCTCGATACGATTGTCGCGGGCGCTGGCGGAATGTTCGGAAACAATGCGCCAGGCCGTGCCCGCGTCGCCGAGATCGAGAACCCTTCGTCCGAGCATGCGCCGTTCAACCCACCACTCGTCGGGATTGACGAGCAAGCCGGGATCGCGCGGCGCGGCAAGCATCAGTTGAGCGGCTTCGGCGATTTTGTTGTCCTTGCGCAATTTCTGAATCCGCAGGAACAGCAGAGTCGGGTCCTTCTTGAGTTGGGGCGGCAGGGCGGAGATCAGCTTTTCATTCATATTTTCCCGCGCCTTCGCGAGGGCGAGGACATCCGGGCCGGCGAGCGCGGCGATGCGAATACTTGCGCCGCCGCTGTCCTTGTAGGCGAGGCGGTCGGCGCGGAATTTATGGTCCGCTTTGGCGAGAACTTCACCGAATTCCTTGCGCAGATTGGCTTCGAAGCTTCCCGCAAACGTGTCCTCGCGCCAGATTTTGCGGGCCAGTTCCACCGCCTCGGCGGCGCGCCCTTCGCCTTGCAGCGCGCGCGCAAGGGCAAAACGGCCCTGCGGCGTTTCCGGCTGTCTACGGGCGAAAAAATCGAGAATCTGGCGCGCCGGTCTGCTGTCGTTGTAAAGCGCTTCCTCGGCGCGGCGGCGCAATCCGGCGGCGGCGAGCCAATCGGGATGCGCGGCCAGAAACGCGACGATCCCGCTGTAGTTCGGGTTCAAACGCAAGGCGGCCCAATCGACGGCCGCCCGGGCAACAGAATTGGTCGTCTGCGCAGCGAAAGCTTCGCCGTTGGCAAAATCGCCCGCGCGATAGGCGGCGATCGCTTCGCGCACGCCCGCTATATCGACGAATATGGCTGGCGGCGTCGTCAGCGCGGAATTGCCTTCGCGGGTCAGGCTGTCGGCGGTTGCCGCGTATCCCAGCGCGCCCGTCGGCGCCAGCGAGGCAAGCACAGCAGGCGTTGCGACATGAGCGGGCAGGGAGACTATGATCGGGCCAATGGGTTTCAGGCTTGCCTTGATGGCGTCCTGCGCATTGTCCGGGCGATCGACCCGCAGGGGACCTTCGCCGCGTTCGCTGAGCGGCGCTGGATGCAGATAGGGCCGCAGGTCCGGCAGTATTTTCGGGGATAGTTTTATGTAGGCCGGCGCAGGCATGAGCGCGGCCTGATCCGGGTTGCGGGAAAGAATTCCGAGCGAAGTCGGCGCGACAAGGCCGGTGCCCAGTGACAGGACGCCGCAGGTCGCGAGCAACGCGAAGCGCATTGCGGTCATGCAAATCCTTCCACGCGATTGCCTTCCGCGATTCCCTGCATTGTCGCCCATCCTATGCTGCAAATGGGCACTTAAGGTTAACGACGTCTGGATGACGCAAAATTGGACTTTGCGGCGGACCAACGCTGCGCCGAGGGGCCTTTCCTCGCGGGAAACTTGCGTCTATCTGTATGGTTTCGTCATCTTCCGCGCAGACAGCCTGCAAAATACGGCGTAGATGGGGCGAACCGAAAATCTCCGGAGACGCGCCATGGCCAGGAAAGCCGCATTCAAGGGTTCGATGCCCGCCCTCGTGACCCCGTTCAGGAACGGCAAGGTCGATGAGGACGCCTTTCGCGCCCTGATCGACTGGCAGATCGCGCAAGGCTCGCACGGGCTCGTGCCCGTTGGCACCACCGGCGAGAGTCCGACGCTTTCGCACGCGGAGCACCATCGCGTCGTCGAGATCTGCGTCGCCGCGGCGAAGGGACGTGTGCCTGTGATTGCGGGCGCGGGCTCGAACAACACAGGCGAAGCCGTCGATCTCGCCGTCCACGCCGAAAAGGCGGGCGCCGACGGGCTGCTGATCGTCACCCCCTATTACAACAAGCCCAACCAGGAGGGCATGTACCAGCATTTCAAGGCGGTCAACGACGCCGTTGGCATCCCGATCATCATCTACAATATCCCCCCGCGTTCCGTGGTCGACATGAGCGTCGACACCATGAAGCGTCTGTTTGAACTGAAGAACATCGCCGGCGTGAAGGACGCCACCGGAAATGTCGGACGCATTTCCATGCAGCGCCAGGCGATGGGCGAGGATTTCATCCAGTTGTCCGGCGACGATGTCACGGCTCTGTCGTGTCTGGCCGCCGGCGCCCATGGCTGCATTTCGGTTGTCGCCAATATCGCGCCGCGCCTTTGCGCCGACCTGATGGAGGAATGGTTCAAGGGCAACGCCGCCGGCGCGCTGACAGCGCAAGACAGGCTTGTGCCGCTGCACCTCGGCGTGTTTACCGAGGCGGGCGTGACCGGCGCGAAATATGGCCTGTCGTTGCTGGGGCGCCTCGGCGAGGACGTGCGCCTGCCGCTGGTGCCCTCGAGCGAAGGCACAAAAAAAATCATCCGCGCCGCCATGGTCCACGCGGGGCTGCTCAATTCCTGAGCCGGCCTGCCGCAAGGAGTGAATTGTTTTGGCCGCCAAGAACACGCCTGATCGTAAAGTCGCGGCGGACAACCGCCGCGCGCGTTACGACTACGAACTCGGCGAGGTCTTCGAGGCGGGGATCATGCTGACCGGCACGGAGGTCAAATCGCTGCGCACGGGCAAGGCGACCATCGCCGAGAGCTACGTCAACGTCGACAAGAGCTCCGAGGTCTGGCTGATCAACGCCACCATTCCCGAATATCTGCAAGCCAATCGGTTCAATCACGAGCCCAAGCGCCCGCGAAAACTCCTGCTCAAGGGCAAGGAGATTGTGAAAATCGCCAAGGGCATCGAGCGCGCCGGCATGACCGTGGTGCCGTTGAAAATCTATTTCAACGAGAAAGGCCGCGCCAAGATCGAGATCGCCGTCGCCCGCGGAAAACAGAACCACGACAAGCGCGAGACCGAAAAGCTGCGCGACTGGAACCGCGAGAAAAGCCGGGTGTTGCGCGAGCGGGGGTGATTGGCGCCCCGCCTCATTCCACGTCCATTCCGCCCGTCGCCAGAAATTTTTCCAGCCAGTGAATGTCGTAATCGCCGTTCTGGATGTCGGCGTTGCGCACCAGCGTGCGGAACAGCGGAATCGTTGTCTCGATGCCTTCAACGATGAATTCGTCCAGCGAACGGCGCAGGCGCATCATGGCTTCGGTGCGGCTGCGTCCGTGGACGATGAGTTTGCCGACGAGGGAATCGTAGTGAGGCGGGATTGTGTAGCCCTGATAGGCGGCGCTGTCGATGCGCACGCCGAGGCCTCCGGGGGGATGAAAATTCGTGATTTTTCCCGGCGAGGGACGAAAGGTCGCGGGATGTTCGGCGTTGACGCGGCATTCGATGGCGTGGCCGTTCAGGATCACGTCTTTCTGCCTGATCGTCAGCGGCGCGCCGGCGGCGATCTTGATCTGCTCGTTGACCAGATCGATGCCGGTGATCATCTCGGTGACGGGATGTTCGACCTGAATGCGCGTGTTCATTTCGATGAAATAGAATTTGCCGTCCTCATACAGGAACTCGACGGTGCCGGCCCCGAGATAGGCGAGTTTTCGCATCGCTTTGGCCACGGTCTCGCCGATCTCCCGGCGGGCGTCGGCGTTGAGGGCAGGGGAGGGGCTTTCCTCCAGCACTTTTTGATGACGCCGCTGCAACGAACAATCGCGCTCGCCCAGATGAATGGCGGCTCCGCGTCCGTCGCCCAGCACCTGGATCTCGATGTGCCGGGGCTTTTCGAGATATTTTTCGAGATAGACGGCGTCGTCGCCAAAGGCGGCCTTCGCTTCCGCGCGCGCTGTCGAGAGCGCCGCCGAGAGGTCGTCGCGCGCGCGCGCCACTTTCATGCCGCGTCCGCCGCCGCCCGCCGACGCCTTGACCAGCACGGGAAAGCCGATGTCTGCGGCGACGCGCATGGCCTCGACGTCGTCGGTGATCGCGCCCTCTGAGCCCGGCACGCAGGGAATGCCAAGGCTCCGCGCGGTCCGCTTGGCTTCAATCTTGTCGCCCATGATCCGGATATGCTCGGGCTTGGGTCCGATGAAGGTCACGCCGTGCTCGCCGCAGATTTCGGCAAAGCGGGCGTTCTCCGACAGAAAGCCGTAACCGGGGTGCAGCGCGTCGGCGCCGGTGATTTCGCAGGCCGAGAGTATGGCGGGAATGTTGAGATAGGAATCGCGGGCGGCGGGTGGGCCGATACACACGGATTCATCGGCGAGCTTGACGTGCATCGCCTCCTTGTCGGCGGTGGAATGCACGGCGACCGTTGCGATGCCGAGTTCCTTCGCCGCGCGCAAAATGCGCAGCGCGATCTCTCCCCGGTTGGCGATCAGAATTTTGTCGAACATGCGATGGGCTTTCTTTGCCGCTATTCAATGGTCAGCAGCGCTTCGCCGTATTCGACGGGTTGCGTATCGTCGATGAAGATCGCCGTGATGGTTCCCGATCGCGGCGCGACAATGTCGTTGAAGGTTTTCATGGCCTCGATAAGCATGATTTTCTCGCCCGCCTTGACCAGGCTGCCGATCTCGACGAAGGGCTTGGCTTCAGGCGAAGGACGCCTGTAGGCGGTGCCCACCATGGGCGATTTCACGACGCCGGGCGCATCGGCGTTCGCGATCGGCGGCGGGACTGGCGAGGCGGCGACGGGCGGCGGCGCGACCACTGCGGGGGCCGCCGCCGTATAATGGACGGGCGCCGCGACAGCCGCCTGTCGCGCAACCCGGATATGCAGGCCATCGCGTTCGAAAACGACCTCCGAGAGGTCATGCGTGCGGGCAATTTCCGCGAGGCGCTCGACAAGCCCGGTGTCGGTCGCGATGTCCGCGTTGGACAGGCTCGGCGGCGTCTTTTGTGAAGCCTTTTTATTTTGCGAAGCCGCTTTGTTTTGCGAAGCCTTGGCCATCGGTCTCACTTGAGGTTTTGCGCGTCGCCTGAAACAAGGGCGAGAAGCGCGAGTTCGTAGGATTTTGCGCCAAATCCAAAGATAACCCCCGCGGCGACGGCGGAGATTTGAGAGTGTCGGCGAAATTCCTCGCGGGCGTGAACGTTGGACAAGTGAATTTCAACGACGCGCGCGCCGCTGCCCTTGATGGCGTCGCGGATGGCGACGGAAGTGTGGGTGTAGCCGCCGGCGTTGAGGATGACGGCTTCACCCGCGAGCCCGGCCTGCTGAATCCACGTGACAAGATCGCCTTCGTGGTTCGACTGGCGAAAATTCAGCGTGGCGCCGTGTGCGGCGGCGACCTTGCCCAGACCCGTCTCAATATCGGCCAGCGTCGCCGTCCCGTATACAGCCGGCTCGCGCGTGCCCAGCAGATTGAGGTTCGGGCCGTTGATGACGTGAATAAGGGGCATTGGTTCGGGTTTCAGGGCCCACGCCGGGCGCGGCGCCGCTAGGATTGAACCAACCTATTAGCGCGGGCGCGGGTGCGAGGGAAGTCGGGTCTCGCGGCTTTGGGGATAAAGGCCGCGCCATCCTATCTGAAATTGAACGTTCGCCGATAAAGTTCCTCCCATTCCCTGGCCCCGTCGAGCACGCGAACCGCGTCCTGCACCTGAATGGGAAAGGCGGCTTTCGCCGCGATATCCTTGCGGGTGGCGACGAAATTGCGCTTTTGCAGCAGGTCCTGGGCCTCGTTGATGAGGAAATCATAAAGCAGCGCGGCCGCGTTGGGATGTTTGGCCTCGCGCCCGATGCCGATGCCGACCTGGATCGCCATGGCCGGTGGAATGACGAACCAATTGACCGGCGCGCCTGAAGCGCGCAACTGCTCGGCGGTAAACTGATAGACTGTGAGAGCAAGGGGAATCTCGCCGGCGATCACGAGATTGGCCAGCAGCGAATGGCCCTTGCGCACCGATATCCGGTTTTTCGCGACGATCTCGCGAAACAGGGCCAGACCTCTTTCACGCCCGATTTTTTCAACCACGGCCTGAAACCAGTCGAAATCGGCGGCTTCAATGGCCAACTTGTCCTTCCAGCGGGGATCGAGCAGATCGTCGTAGGTTTTGGGCAGATCGGCCGCCTTCACGAGGTTTGTGTTGTAGAGCTGCACGAGAGGGGCGAGATAAAATCCGACCCATTCATGGTGGGCTGGATAGGCTTCCGGCAGCAGCCTCGACGTATAGGGCGAGACGATCGGTTGCAGCAGTTTCTCCCTGTACATGGGCTCGAGACCCAGCCCTGTGTTGATGAACACGTCGGCTTGCGGGCGGCCCGCTTTTGCTTCGGCCATCGCGCGCAGCAGGATGTCCTCGGAACTGGAACGCCAGAGTTTAACCGGCACGCCATAGCGCGCGGTGAAAGCCTCGGTCAGCGCCTTGTTGTCTTCAGGCGGCGCGGTGGAATAGGCGACGACCTCGCCCTCCAGCTTCGCCGCCTCAAGCAGGCGGCCGCCGCGCTCCGGCCCCAGGTCCGCCGCCGCGGCTGGCGTTATCCTGCCCTGCGCCGGTTGCTGCGCGGGCGATTGCAATGGCGCAAGCAGCGCGCAGATGGCGAGAACCGCGGCCCGGGGGGATGCGCCAATGCTCCACATAAAGCCTCCAGTCGATATTTTGCGCAGTCGCAATATGCGCTGGCGCACTTTTCCCGCGGTCGTCGCCCCGCATTGTACGCAGCCCGCGTCCGGGCTAGTTTGACGATCATTGAGAGGCTGCGCATGCTCGTCAACTCCCTCGCCGGACTTCCCGCTTTTGCCGCGTATTTTCTGGCCGCGGTCATCCTCTGCGTGGCGTTCGTGTTCGCCTATACCGCGATCACGCCCAACCGCGAACTCGATCTCATCCGCGACGGCAACGCGGCCGCCGCGCTGTCGATCGGCATGAGCCTGATCGGCTTTGCGTTGCCGCTTGCGAGCGCCGTCTTCCACTCCGCCGATCTCGTCGATTGTCTCATCTGGGGCGTTGTCGCGCTGCTGGCCCAGTTGACCGCCTATTGGCTGGCCCGCCTCGCCATGCCGCGTCTGCCGGAGGGCATCGCCAAAGGAGAGATCGCCGCCGGCCTGTGGGTCGGCTGCATTTCGATCGCGGCCGGCGTGCTGAGCGCCGCTTGCATGTCCTATTGAGGGAAAAATGAAACGTTCGAGCGCCGTGATGCTCATTGCCGCGGGAACCCTCACGGTCGGCGCCTACGCGGTTCATGAGCAGCGCAATTGCCGGATCGATGGCAACGGCGTTACGCCGCCGGGTTGCCAAAGTTCGTCGAGCGGTTTCAGCTCTTCGCGCGGTTCATCCGGGTCCACGTCCTTCTACAGCTCTTCCGGCTCGTCCCAGTCGTCCTCGACGCCGGCGTCAACAGCGGCGCGCGGCGGCTTTGGCGCGACGGGCGCAGCGCATTCCGCGGGGTCTTGATGCGCCGCCTTGCGATCAAACCGCGCGGCGACTGGCGCGCATGCGCGCAAGCGCTTGGTTTTGTCCATCACACGATCGAGGGCGAGCCTTATTGGGATGAAAGCGCCTGCTACGCTTTCACCTTGCGGGAAATCGAAGACGACATCGAGGCCGCGACCGGGGCGCTGGTTGAACTGTCTCTGGAACTCGTCGCGCGCGTCGCGGGCGATGAACAGGCTCTGGAACGCCTCGCGATTCCGCGCCATGCGTGGGATCTGATCGCGGAAAGCTGGCGCCGGCGCGAGCCGTCGCTGTACGGTCGGTTCGATCTCGCCTATGACGGCAAGGGCGCGCCGAAACTGTTGGAATACAACGCCGACACGCCAACCGCCCTGTTCGAGGCGGCGGTGTTTCAATGGCGCTGGCTGGAGGATGGCCGCGCGCGCGGATTTCTCGGTCATGACGCCGACCAGTTCAATTCGCTGCACGAAAAGCTGATCCAGCGATGGCGCGAAGTCGGGCGGGGCGACGACAGGGCCGGCATGCTGCATTTCACTTGCATGGGCGCAAGCGCGGAAGACACAGGCACAATCGACTATCTCGAAGATTGCGCCAGACAGGCCGGGCTTTCGACCGGGAAGCTCGATATTGGCGCGATCGGGGTCAAGGACGGAACGTTCGTGGACCTGCAAGACCAGAGGATCGAACGCCTGTTCAAACTCTACCCCTGGGAATTCATTTTCGCCGACGCGTTCGGGACTTCGCCGGCGATGCGGCGGACGCGGTTTCTTGAACCGCCGTGGAAATGCATTTTGTCCAACAAGGGGGCGCTGGCGTTGTTATGGGAAATGGCGCCCGGCCATCCAAATTTGCTGCCCACGTTTTTCCTCGATGACGACCGCAAGAGCCAGATCGGCCCGCGCTTCGCGCAAAAGCCGCTCTATTCGCGTGAAGGCGCAAACGTGTTGCTCGTGGATGACGGGAAAGTGCTGGGGCGCACCACGGGGACCTATGGCCTGGAAGGTTATGTCCGACAGGCCCTCGTCGATCTGCCGAATTTTGACGGCAACTATCCCGTTGTCGGCAGCTGGGTGGTCGGCGATCATCCCGCGGGCGTCGGCATTCGTGAGGACCATTCGCGCATTACCGGCGATCGCTCGCGTTTCGTGCCGCATTATATCGAGTGAGTTCACGCGCCGCATGGGCCGCAACATCCGCAAAGGGGCGCGCGGCTCCTGGAGCGGCGGCGGCGTAGCCACAAGCCTCGAGCCGCAACATGACCAGCGGGAATGAATGGGATAGGCTGCGCGCTCAATTCAACAGGAGCGCGCCATGAGCACCAGACCACTGGCCTTGATCGTCGGCGTGGGCGAGGGATTGTCGGCGTCGCTGGCGCGGCTGCTCGCAAGCGAGGGTTACGATCTCGTGCTGGCCGCGCGCGACATAAGCAAGCTCTCGGGACTGGCGCGGGAAACCGGCGCGACGCTGCAATCATGCGACGCTTCGAGCGAGGAGGAGGTCAACGGGCTTTTCGCCGGCCTGTCGCGCGCGCCCGACCTCGCCG
>JANYDZ010000073.1 GCA_025363375.1 Hyphomicrobiales bacterium | reverse complement strand
GCCGCGTTTTCTCAATCCCGATTCCGTCCAGAAACCCACCTCGCGCTTTTCCCAGGCCGTGCTGGTTGGTCCCGCCGCCAAGCGGCTCGTCATTTCAGGCCAGGTCGGCGCGCGCGCCGACGGCACCATCGTCGAGGGCCTCGACAAGCAGACTGAACTTGTCTTCGACAATCTCTTCGCGGTCATGCAGGCGGCGGGAATGGAATTGAAGGATATCGTCAAGCTCGTCATCTATTGCGCCGAACCCGGCGGGTCGGCGGTGGTGCGCGAAATTCGCAACCGTCGGCTGGGCAGTCATGCGCCCGCCAGCACCTTCCTGCAGGTTGCGGGATTGGCCAACCCTAAATATCTGGTGGAAATCGAAGGCGAAGCGGTTCGCGAAGCCTGATCGGGAAATTCACATGACACAGGCGACTTCCATCACGCTCGACGTCAAGGGCATGACCTGCCAGGGCTGCGTCAATTCCGTGACAAAGTTGGTCAAGCGCGTCGATCCCGACGCAAAGGTCGCCGTCGATCTGCCGACCGGACGCCTCGAGGCGACCACGCAGGCCAGCGCCGCGGCGTTGATCGAGGCGATCAACGCCGCGGGTTATCAGGCGCGGGCCGCGTAGCTCCTACAGCGAAAACACAAACAGCATCGACGCCGTCGACATGTCCTTCAATTCCGGTGCGCGGCCGACGACCGCCGCCGACATGCGCGAGCCCACGAGCACCGCGACATATTGCTTGCCGTTGACGGAGTAGGTCACCGGCGGCGCGTTGACGGGCGAGCCGACGTCGAAGCGCCAGACCTCGCGCAGCGTCTTCGCGTCGTGCGCGGTGAAAGCTCCGTCGTAATGCCCGGCGAAGACGAGATCGCCGGCGGTTGCGAGCAGTCCGCTGTAGTTGGGGAAATCGAGCTTCAACGCGACTTTCGCTTCGCCGCTGCGCGGATCGACGGCTTTGATGGCGCCATACATGCGATCGGTGTTTTTTGGCGCGCCGCCGGTAAAACGGTCGCGCGGCTTCACAGCGCCGCCCTGATCCGCGAAATCCTTCTGTTCGACGGTTTCGAACACGCCGCAGCCTTCAATCGAAGGGATGTAAAGCAGTTCGAGCCTGGGATGATAGGCCGTGGGCTCCCAGTTCTTGCCGCCCTGCACGGAGGGGCAGGTCGTGCCCCCCGCCCGCTGCGCCCGCGTGCCGTGGCTGCCCGGCTGATAGGTCTGCAAATCCTTGGCCGGATCATATTCGAGCGGTTTGCCGGTCTTGGCATCGAGCCCCTTCGACCACGTCAGGCGATCCACATATTGCTTGCCGCCGACAAACGAACCGTTGACGCGGTCGAGCGCGTAGAAAAACCCGTTGCGCGCCGCGTGCGTCACGAGCTTGCGATCAACGCCGTCGACTTTCACATCGATCAAGGGATGCTCGGAGATTTCGTCGTAGTCGTAGGGATCGTTCGGCGTGTATTGAAAGCCCCATTTGATCTTGCCGTCGGCGACGCCAACCGCCAACACGCTCGCCGCCCATTTGTTGTCGCCGGGGCGATATTCGGTGTCGTAATCGGGCCCCGCGTTGCCGGTGCCCTGATAGAGCGTATCGGTGAGCGAATCATAGGTGCCGGTCGCCCACACCGAACCGCCGCCGTGTTTCCAGCGCTCCTTGCCGTCTTTCCACGTCTCGTTGCCGGACTCCCCCGTGCCGGGAATCGTGTAGGCGCGCCAGGCGCGCTTGCCCGTGTTGAGATCGACCGCTTCGATCCAGCCGCGAATGCCGTATTCGCCGCCGGCGGAGCCGACGATGGCGAGGTCCTTCACCACAAGCGGCGCCAGCGTGATGGTTTCACCCAGCGCGGGATCGCCGGCTTTGTGCTCCCACACGACTTCGCCCGTCGCTTTGCTGGTGGCGACGACGCGCGCGTCGAGCGTCACGGAGATGATCTTGTCTTTCCACAACGCGACGCCCCGATTGTTGACGCCGCAACACGCGACTTCGCCCGCCCAGCCCTTGTCGGTGCCGGGATCCATCTTCCATCTGATCGGCGCTTTTTTGCCGCTCGTTGCGTCGATTGCGTAAACAGAGCCCCAGCCGTCCGGCACATAGATCATGCCATCCTCGACAATCGGGGTGGCTTCGAGATTGCCGGTCTTGTGGATGCCGCCGCCCTGAATGCCGCCGAGTCCGACGGAAAAAGCCGCCTTCAGACCGCCGATATTCCGCAGGTTGATGGAATCGAGTCCGGAAAATCGATGGCCTTCGTAATTCTGGTGATGCAGTAGCCAGTTCTGCGGCTCTTTGGCGACGTTGAGGGAACGCTCCCAGGTCATGTCCGCGGCGCGCGCGGCGAGCGCCGCCGTGGCGAGGAGCGATGCAACTGAGACGCGAAAGGCGTGTTTGCGCGACATGGGCGACCTCCCGATCCGCTGCGGACTTATCCGGCGGTTGCCCGAAAGGTAGGGGAGGCGAGGGGGCAAGCGCAAGTGTGCGGCTTTCGTGCGGCTTTCGCGCGCTAACCCGTCGCCGCCGCCGTGTTCTCGCACAACAATTTTGCGAGTTCGTTGAGATCCACCGGCTTCGTCAGAAACGCGTCGATGCCGGCTTCCGCCGCGGCCAGCCGGTCTTCGTGGAAGGCGTTGGCGGTGAGCGCGATAATCCGCGTGCGCGGCGATTTTGTTTCGCTTTCGGCCTGCCGGATCAAGCGCGCCGCCTCGTGGCCGTCGAGATTGGGCATGCGGATATCCATGAGAATGAGGTCGAAGGCTTCGCGTTCGCCCACAATCGCCATATGCGCGAGTTGCGCGGCTTCCGCGCCGTCCCGGGCGCGCGTCGTCACGGCGCCGAGCCGCTCCAGATGTTTGCGCGCCAGCAGCGCGTTGATCTCGTTGTCTTCGGCGATCAGAACGCGCAGCCCCCTGCGGGGCAGGAACACGCGGGATTGTTCGTCCGCTTCCGATTGCTGGCGTACGACGCCGCCTTCGCCCGAAAGCCTGGCGATCAGCGAGCCTGAGCGCACCGGCTTGACCAGCCAGCCGTCGAAACCCTTCAGCGAGTTCTGTCCGAAGGCGCGCCGCTCGAAGGGTGAAAACAACACCAGGCTGCGGGCGACCCCCGCGGCGCGGGCGGCGCCTGCGAGCCGATGCGTCGCCTCTTCGCCCATGGCGCAATCGACGATGACAATATCGGGCGCGGGCTTTTGCTCCAGCACGGCAAGCGCCGCTTCGACGCCCTCGGCGCGGACGGCCTGCGCGCCCGCCGCCGCAAGCCGCTCGCCCAAATAGGGCGCCTCGAAAGGCGATTGTCCAACGATCAGCGCGCGGCGCCCGCTTAGCGAGGGAGCGGCGGGCGGGCCCTCCTGTTGCGCGGCGGCGCGCAGGGGCGCCGTGAAGGAAAACACCGAGCCGCGCGGGCTCGTGTGGTCGAGCAGGAGTTTGCCGCCCATGGTGGCGACGATGCGGCGGGAAATCGCCAGGCCCAGCCCCGCGCCTTCGTTCTTGCGCGAAGCCGAGCTGTCGGCCTGTTCGAATTCCTCAAATATCGCCGCGCGCCGGTTTTGCGGAACGCCGGGGCCGGTGTCGGCGACCGCAAAGCGCACATCGCCGTTGGCGGCCTTCGTCACGCGCACGCCAATGCCGCCGGACTCGGTGAATTTCACCGCGTTGCCCGCGAGATTGAGCAGCACCTGCCGCAATCGCGCCGCGTCGCCCACGAGCGTGCCCGGCACCTCCGCGCCGATGGATGTGGCGATTTCCAGTCCCTTGCCCTGCGCGCGCGGCGCCAGCAATTCGACCACCCCTTCGACCAGCGCGGTGATGTTGAACGGCGCCTCGACCAGTTCGAGCTTGCCGGCCTCGATGCGGGAAAAGTCGAGAATTTCGTCGATGAGAGACGCCAGAGCGGACCCTGAAGTGTGGATGGCTTCCACATAGGAGCGCTGTTCGCCGGCGAGCGGCGTTTCCGCCAGCAGGCCCGCCATGCCCAGTATACCGTTGAGCGGCGTGCGGATTTCATGACTGACCGTCGCCAGAAAGCGGGATTTGGCTTCGCTGGCGGCCTCGGCGCGGTCGCGCGCGGCGGCGGCCTCTTTCAATTCCCAGATTTCGTCGCGCAAATGGTCGGCTTCGGCGCTGATCGCGCTCGCGCGGCGCGACGCTGAACGCCAGCGCAAGGCCGCGAAAACGCCGCCCCCGGCAACCATCGCCGCCAGCGCCATCCAGGCGTTCGCGCTGTTCATGTCCATTGCAACCCGTCCGGGGCGTTAACCGATGTGTAATCATAGGCGGCGCGGGTTTAGAATTCGTTGCGAGGGGTCAGGCCTTCGCGATGGCAAGCCGCCGCGCCACGGCCTCGATCATGTCCGCGACCATTTCAGGATGCGTGCGCACGACATCGTGCAGGGCGTCAAACTCGCCATAGGTCCAGCCGGGCGCGTCTTTCACGCGGGCGGCGATGGCGTGGAAAGGGCTCGGATGATAGGCCTTGCAGAGCACGTAATGGCGCGGCGGCCAGTCCTGTTTCGGGCGCGTCGAAACGAACGGCTCGCTCGACGTGGCGATGGGCTGCGGCGTGAACAGCGGGCCAAATTGCGCGGCGGCGCCGGGCGCCGTGTTGCCGGGGGTGGTCGGGCGCGGCACGGATTTGCCGCCGTCATGCGCCATGGCGGCGGCTCGCTGCGCGTTGGCGCTCTTTTCTCCCGCGAGATCCCACAGGCATTGGCCGTTTTCCGGCGCAAATGCGTCCACGTAGATCATGCCCTTGACGCGGGCGGTTTCGCGGTCCGCGGCGCCCGTAATCACCATGCCGCCATAGGAATGGCCGACGATCAGCACGTTTTCGAGATTTTCGTAGCGCATCAGGCCCGCGATATCCTCGATGTGGCTCGTGAGATTGACGTGTTGCGGCGCGACATGCGCCCGCTCGGCGAGTCCTGTGAGCGTCGGCGCGAAGACCTCGTAGCCGCGCTTGCGCAGAAGATCGCCCGCCTTGCGCCATGACCACGAGCCCGACCATGCGCCGTGGACGAGAAGGATTGTCAATGATGTCTCCCTGCAAAGCGTTTCAAGCGAAGTGGAGTCCGGTTCGCGTCAAAACGGAAATCGCGGCATCGTAGCGCGGCGCGTGATATTGTGACAGCTTGCGCCGGGCAATTCACGGGAGAGAACCATGCAAGGCAAAATAGCGCTCGAGGAACATTTCGCCATCCCGGACACGCTCGAGGATTCGAACGGCTTTTTGCCTGCCGACACGTGGAAGGAGCTGTCCGCGCGCCTGCTCGACATTCACGGCCGCCGCATCGAGGAGATGGACCGGCACGGCATCGAGACGATGATCCTCTCGCTCAACGCCCCCGCGGTGCAGGCGATCCACGATGTTGCGCGCGCCAATGAAATCGCCAAACGCGCCAATGATTTTCTCGCCGAACAGGTGGCGAAAAACCCGCGCCGCTTCCAGGCCTTCGCCGCGCTGCCCTTGCAGGACCCGGACCTCGCCTCACGCGAACTGGAGCGCTGCGTGAACGACATGGGCTTTCGCGGCGCGCTGGTGAACGGCTTTTCGCAAGGCGGCGCGCCGGACAATTGCCTCTACTATGATCTGCCGCAATATTGGCCGTTCTGGGAGGTCGTGCAAAAGCTCGACGTTCCCTTCTACCTGCATCCGCGCAATCCCATCGACGCCTGGGCGCAAATCTACAAGGGCCACGGCTGGCTCATGGGCCCGACCTGGGCGTTCGGGCAGGAGACGGCGGTGCACGCGTTGCGGCTCATGGGCTCGGGCCTGTTCGACGCCTGTCCGCGTTTGAAGATTGTTGTCGGACACATGGGCGAGGGCCTGCCCTTCAGCATGTGGCGCATCGACAATCGCAACGCCTGGGCCGGCTTCAAGCCGAAGTATCCCGCCAAACGCCCGATCGCCGAGTATTTTCACCAGAACTTCTGGCTGACGACCTCGGGCAATTTCCGCACGCAGACCCTGATCGACGCCATGCTGGAAGTGAGCGCCGACCGCATTCTGTTTTCCGCCGACTGGCCCTTCGAGAACGTCGATCACGCCGCCAACTGGTTTGATGCGTGCTCGATCAGCGAGGCGGACCGGCTCAAGATCGGGCGGACAAATTCGATGCGGTTGTTCAAGCTGGGGAACGAGTAGGAGGCGGAGACCGCATGACGGCGGCGGCTGAGTAGGTGTGCGCGTCCGCCTCGCGCTAAAGCGGCTCCACGCCCTTGCGCTTCATGGCCGCCTTGGCCTCTGGAGACAGCAAGAACTCGATAAAGGCCTTTCCCGCGACTGGCTCCTTTGATCTGTTGAGTTGGACGCCAAACGCGATCGCAGAAAGCTGCATGTCCGACGGTAGTGCGCCGACGACATCGACGCCTTGAACAGATGCGATTTCGCTGGCGAGAGTTATTCCAATCTCGGCTTCGCCGTTTGCGACGGCGCGAGCTACGTCTTCGCCGCTTCCGACGATAGGCTTCACGCGAGATTTGAGTTCGGCCGCGAACCCGTATTTCTCCGCCATTTGTTGAACATGCACTCCGATCGGAGCGCCGCCCGCCGGATCTGTAAGCGCAATCGATGTGGCGGAAGCCAGCGCGTCCCTGACTGCCGCTGCCGAATTGAGGTTGAGCTTTGGCGATCCCACGCGGGCCGCGATGCCAATGAATGTCGTTGCTACATCTCTCCGCGTGTTCATCGCGAGAAGGTCCGCCTTCAGGACTTCGTCGATGTTCAGATTGGTCGGAATCAGGGCAACGTCGAACGCTTCGCCTTTGAGAAGGCGATCTCGCATTACTCCTGGCGTTGAAATATTTACAAGGACTTTATGACCGGTTTCACGCTCGAAAAGCGGAACCAGTTCCGGTAGAACACCTCGAAACAGGCCCGTTGAGAGCAATTGGATGTCCGCTGCCGCCGCGAAAGAACCGAAAGCCAAGAATAGCACTACTTGAATAACGAGATGCTTCATGTATCGCCTCCTTCGATTGCTCCGAAACGCTTCGCACGGCTTGCGTAAGCCCCTCACGCCGCCTGCGCCACCAGCGCGTTGCTCCCGCGATACGACAGCGCCTCCGCCAGATGGGTCTTGATGATCGCGTCCTGCGTTTCATCGCCGGTTGCGAACAAGGCCGCGTGTGCGGCGTCATGCATCGCGTAATAGGCGCGGCTGCAAGCCCCTTCTGTCTTGTCGTTCCCAAGAAGCAACCGCGCTTCTTCCAAAGCCCGTTCGGCCTTGCCGATGTATCGAGCGACGCTGGCGGCTGAACCGGTCATAAGCGCAGTCCCTCCCGCTTGATGTTCGCAATCAGAGCGGGATTGTTGAACCGCTGCGGTTCCTTGAATTCGCCTTCCCACAAAGGCATGGCATGCACAAGAATTCCGGTTTCCATCATCACGTCGAATCCGATGCCACCAAGATCACGAGCGACTTTGTAACGGTCGCCCTTCTCCCCTTTGAGGATAAGGGCGAGGTCGGCGTCGCTGTCCGGCTTGTGATCGCCGCGCGCGCGGCTGCCATAAAGAAGCGCGTCGGCGACGGAATACTCGCCCTCAAGCCGCTGCAAAAAAGCGCGCGCTGCGCGCTGCGTATCCGCATCCAAATTTCTAATCATCGCAGGCGGGACAATGGCTTTGGCCTTCTCAGCCAACCGTGAAATCGTGCTGTGGCTGACATTGTACTGGCGCGCGAGGTCGGCCTGCGTCGCCGTGCCTGACGCAAGCGCGTCGAGCGCCTCGCGTTGCTGGTGACGGGTTAGAATGGGATGCCGCCCCATGTGCTGGCCGCGCGCCTTTGCACGTTCGCGTCCTTCGCCCGTGCGGGCGCGGATAAGATCGCGCTCGAACTCGGCAAGACCGCCAAGCACGGTCAACATCAAACGCCCGTGCGCCGTAGTCGTGTCGGCCCATACGTCGGCAATCGACCGGAAACCGGCTCCGGCTCTGGCGATAGCGTCGAGGGAATTGAGAAGATCACGCGTCGAGCGCGCCAGACGGTCAAGCCGTGTTACAAGCAAGGTGTCGCCGTTGCCAAGCGCTTTGATCGCGCGCGTCAACTCGCTGCGGTCGGTTTTCGCGCCACTGGATGTCTCACGAAAAACGCGCACGGCTCCCGCCGCGTTCAACGCCTCAACTTGCGCATCAAGCGTCCGTCCGTCCCTGCCAACTCGTGCGTATCCATAGATTGTCATATTGTAACCATAACACACAACGCGCCTATTCGCAC